>DATABT010001097.1:0-8522 GCA_036259455.1 Longimicrobium sp.
GAGGGTGGCTTGTGTCAGGGAGCCTTCGGAGCCGCCGGGAGAAAACTCCGTTAACTCCGTTGACTCCGTGTGAGACCTTCTGTTGTTCTCGTGACGCAGATCAGGGCACGGGCAGCTTCCAGATGCGCTCCGCGTACTCACGCACGGAGCGGTCGCTGCTGAACCAGCCGCAGCGCGCCACGTTCAGGATGGCCTTGCGCGTCCACGCCTCCTGGTCGCCCCAGGCTACGTCCACCTGCGCCTGCGCGGCCAGGTACGCGTCGAAATCCGCCAGCACGAAGTACGGATCGTGGTGCAGAAGGCTTTCGACCAGCGGCCGGAACAGTCCCGGCTCCTCCGGCGAAAGGGTGCCGCTGGCCACGAAGTCCAGCACGCGCCGCAGCCGCGGGCTGGCCTCGTACTCCGCGCGCGGGTTGTAGCCCTCCTCCTTCGCCGCCTCCACCTCTTCGGCCGTGAGCCCGAAGATGAACATGTTCTCGGGGCCCACGTGCTGCGCGATCTCCACGTTCGCCCCGTCCAGGGTGCCGATGGTCAGCGCGCCGTTCAGCGCGAACTTCATGTTCCCCGTCCCCGACGCCTCGAAGCCGGCGGTGGAGATCTGCTCCGACAGGTCGCTGCCGGGAAAGATCCGCTCCGCCAGCGAGACGCGGTAGTCGGGGATGAAGGCCACCTTCAGCAGCTTGCCGGCCGCCGCGTCGTCGTTCACCTCGCGCGCGATGCGGCCGATGAGCTGGATGATGAGCTTGGCCGTCCAGTACGTGGGCGCCGCCTTGCCGCCGAAGAGCACCGCGCGGGTGGGGATGGCCGCGCCGGGCGCATCCCTGAGCTGCAGGTACGTATCCACGCAGCGCAGCGCGTTCAGCAGCTGGCGCTTGTACTCGTGCATCCGCTTGACCTGAACGTCCATCAGGCTCCGCGGATCGACGGTGACGCCCGCTTCGGCGCGCACCAGCTGGGCCAGGCGTCGCCGGTTCTCCGCCTTGACCCTGCGCCAGCCCTCGCGGAACGCCGCGTCGTCCGCCAGCGGCTCCAGGTCCGAGAGCTTTTCCAGGTCGGTGATCCACTCGGGGCCGATGGCGTCGCTGATCAGCGTCGACAGCCCGGAGTTGGACTTGAGCATCCACCGCCGCTGCGTTACTCCGTTGGTGACGGACGTCATCCGCTCCGGCCACAGCTCGTTGAAGTCGCGGAAGATGCGGTCCTTGAGGATCTCCGTGTGCAGCGCAGCCACCCCGTTGGTGTGGTGGCTGCCCACGATGGCCAGGTGCGCCATGCGGACGCGGCCGCCGGCGATGATGGCCATTCGCTCCTCGCGCGCCGCGTCGCCGGGAAACTGCTCCCGCACCCGCGCGCGGAACCGGCGGTCGATCTCGCGGATGAGCTCCAGGTGGCGGGGCAGCAGCCGCCCGAAGAGGTCGATCCCCCACTCCTCCAGCGCCTCGGGGAGCACCGTGTGGTTGGTGTACGCGAACGTCCGCCGGGCGAGGTCGAAGGCCGCGTCCCACTCCATCCCGTGCTCGTCCATCAGAAGCCGCATGAGCTCGGGGATGGCGACGGCGGGGTGGGTGTCGTTCAGCTGGATCTGCACCTTGTCGGGAAAGTCGGCGAAGGTGCGGCGCTCCATGCGGTAGCGGCGGATGATGTCCTGCAGCGTGGCGCTGACGAAGAAGTACTGCTGCTTCAGGCGCAGCTCCTTCCCCGCCCCGGTGTCGTCGGGGGGATAGAGAACCTTGGAGATGGTTTCGGTGTCCGTCTTGGCCTGCACCGCGGCGATGTAGTTGCCGCGGATGAAGCCCTCCAGGTCGAACGCCTCCGTGGCCTTGGCGGCCCACAGGCGCAGGGTGTTGACGGTGTTGTTGCAGTACCCCGGCACCGGCGTGTCGTACGCCATGGCCAGCACGTCGCTGCTGTCCACCCACTCGAAGTGGATGCGCCCGCTCTCATCGGGGCGGGGCTGCACCCGGCCGTAGAACTTTACCGTGAAGGTGCGGTCCGGCCGCGCGATCTCCCAGGGATTGACGTCGTGCAGCCAGTTGTCGGGCTTTTCGATCTGCCGCCCCTGCTCGTCGATGCCCTGGCGAAAGATGCCGTGCTCGTAGCGGATGCCGTACCCCATCCCCGGCAGCTCCAGCGTCGCCATGGAATCCAGGTAGCAGGCGGCCAGGCGCCCCAGGCCGCCGTTGCCCAGGCCCGCGTCGGGCTCCCGCTCGCGCATCTCGTCCAGGGTGTGGCCCAGCTCCTCCAGCGCCTCGGCGGTGGCGCCCTCCAGCCCCAGGTTGATGATGGCGTTGTGCAGCGACTTTCCGATCAGGAACTCCAGCGACAGGTAGTATACGCGCTTTACGTCGCGGTGCTGGTAGCGCGCGTTGGTGGCCGCCCAGCGCTCCGCCAGCCGGTCGCGCAGGGTAAACGCGGTGCTGATGTAGATGTCGCGCTCGGTGGCCGACGCCCCGTCGCGCGCCAGCGTGTGGCGCACGTGCGACTCGATGCCGTGCTTCAGGGCCTCCACGCGCGTCACGCGCCGCCCGGAGTCGATGATGGTCATGGAAGATCTGTCTGCTGATGCTCATGCGGAGCGGCCCGACCGCCGCGCCAGGGGTGCGGGGGACTGCGCCCGGCCCCGCGCTAAACACATGTTTTCAGTGGGTGGATACCTGTCGGCGGGGCCGCCGGTTCCCGATCCGGCAAATGGTAATCTTACCTAACTAATTCGCCGCGCGAAAGACTTCGGTACGGTTCCGTACGCCCTCTCCCGCGGGACCAGCCAGACGTGCCTGCATTGGCCTCACACGGAGTCAGCCGAGCCAACGGGGTTTTCTCTCGCGGCCCGCCGGCTCTTCGGCACGATCCCCAACGACCTCACCATAAACGCCGCTTACGCCGCGACTGTCATTTCGAAGGAGGCGCCCGCGCGATCGCCGCCGGTGCAGAAACCCGTGGCGCCGACTGAGAAATCTACTCACCCGTGCTGGTGATACGGTTTCCCGCTCCGGGCTCGCCCAGAATTTCCTTCCATTCCGACGCCATCTCAGGCCATCCGGCGCTGCGCGCACCCTGTACCATAAAAGCCGCTTACGCCGCAACTGTCATTTCGAAGGAGGCGCCCGCGCGATCGCCGCCGGTGCAGAAACCCGTGGCGCCGACCGAGAAATCTACTCACCCGTGCTGGTGACCCGTCTTCCGGCTCCGGCCTCGCCAGCCTTTCTTAGCATTCCGGCGAGGTGCCACACTGAAGATCCCGGCAAAGAACTCCGCGCGCCGACCGACGCACGACCAAGGGGCTGGGTCCGAGCAGTCAAGCAGGCCCCGCGGTTCGGGGACGCGGTCCTTCGGTCGCGCTGCAAGAGGTTGTGCGGCATCGGCTTCCGCGCGGGCGCCCCCGCAGGATGACTCCGAGCGGTGACGCGCCGGAGCGATTCATTCAAGCCCGCCCATGACTCATCACCCCATCACGCCGCCTGCGCACCCCGCACGGCCTCGGGCGTGCCGCCGCGGCGCTCGCGGTCGGCGTTGCGGCGGCAGGGGAGGGCGAGGAGAAAACGCGAGCCCTCCACGTCGCCGAACTCCGCCCAGGCGCGCCCGCCCAGCCCCTCCACCGTGTCGCGGACGATGCTGAGCCCCAGCCCCGTCCCCTCCACGCCCGTGACGGTGCCGTGCGCGCGGAAGAAACGGGAGAACAGCTGGTCCCGGGCCTCTTCCGGCACGCCCAGGCCATTGTCCTCCACGGCGATCACCAGCTCGCAGCCGTCCTCGCGCCGCTCCGTTCGGCACCACACCCGCACCCACCGGTCCTCGCGCGAAGGATCGGCGTACTTGATGGCGTTGGACATGTAGTTGGCCAGGCACAGTTCCACGGCGCCGGCGTTCACCTCCACGTCCGGCAGCTCGTCGATCTGCACCCGCACGCCGGCCTGCTGCGCCATCTCCCGCAGCTGCCGGCAGACCTCCGCCGCCGCGCGCGGCAGCGGCACGTTGCGGTGCTGGCGTGCGTCGTTATCCATCTTCGACAGCTCCAGCAGGTTCTGCAGTACGTCCTGCATGGCGTCCGCGTTCTGCGTCACCATCTTGGCGAAGCGGGCGCGGCGGGCGGGGTCGGCGGAGATGTCGGGATCCTCCAGCAGCTGCCCGGCGCCCAGTACGGAGCTGATGCGGTTCTTGAGCTCGTGGGTGACCATGCGGTTGAAGCTGCGCAGCCGCTCCTCGCGCTCGCGCACCTGCTCCGCGGCCAGCCGCAGGTACTGCTGCGTGCTGTACTGCTGGATGACGGCCACGGCGCGGAACAGCCGGTGCGCGCACGCCAGCAGCTCGGACCGGCTGCACGGCTCGTCGATCTCGTCGGCGCTGCGGACCAGAAAGGCGAAGAGCACGCCGCCCAGCAGTTCGGACTCCTTGAGGATCTGGTACGCATCGAAGCCCTGTGAGTGGCGCAGCTCCCCCAGCTCCAGTGCCTTGCCAATGACGGGGGCGTCGGCGGTGATCTCGTCCGCCGGGTCCTCCAGGTAGTCGGCGATGCGGTCCATGAGCAGCGGGACGTGGTCCAGCAGTTCCTCGGTGGGAAACACGCGGTTGGGGTCCAGGTCCACGCGGGCGGCGATCCGGTCCAGCCAGCGGCGGGCAAGGTCCTCGCGGGCGTCCCGCATCATGCGCGCGAGCGTGCTGGCCAGCCGGCAGTTGTCCGTGATCTCCATCCGCGTGTTCCGTCAGGTTCCCCCGGTGAATGCGGGGGGTGGGGCAGCAGGTTGCGGGCCACCCCCGTACAGTCCCTGTTCAGGGTTTGCGAAATCGGGCGCGCGCGTGTAACGTACCAACGCGCGCGGCGCCGAGCCGGCCGCGCGCCGGCGTCCCCCCGGGCCACCGCCCGCCGTCCCATTGCACCGCGAGACCCCCGTGACCGACGCCGATCCCACGCCCGACAACGCGGCCGAGGAGCAGAACCGTCCCCGGATCACCGACCGCACGGTCAACGAGGTGGTGGAGCGCACGCGCGACGTGATCCGCAAGACGCGCGAGATGCTGGAGTCCTCCCGCGACCTGCTGGAGCGCGTGCGCCACCGCGAGGGCGCCGCCACCCCCGGCGAGCACCACGCGGACGAAGAGGCGGAGTCCGGCTCCGCCGCCGACGTGCGGCCCATGGACGGCAGCGCCTGAGACGGGCCGGGCCGGTCGACGGTACGAACGCCGAACGGGCGGGGATCACTCCCCGCCCGTTCCCTTTTGGGGTTGATCGATTCGCTCGGGACGCCTCCATGTTGGCGCCCTTCGCTCGTGGCGGGTAAACCCGCGGCTCGAAATGCCATCAGCCCCGTCTGGACTCGCTACGCTCGCCGAGCGGGGCTTCACCTGCTCGCGTGGGCGGGTGTGAGAAATCAGTGGGAGTCATCCGACTAATCGTTCCGATGGAGCGCCGCGCATTCCCTCGCACCGGCACCTGCCGATCGCGCTTAGAACGCTGGCCGGGCAGCCTGCCGAATGCGCCATGGATTGCGCCAGGAAATCCTTTCACCACATTCGCGGAGCACATCATGGGCTGGCTCGACGCTTTAGGGACGGTTCTGGAGACGGCGGGCGCCGTCGCTCAGGCCAACCAGGTATACAAGTGGCTGCGGATGGATTTCCAGACCGCGGCTGGCGAGGTAGCCTACATCGTCCAGAATTATCCGGCAGAGGTCACGGACGCCTACGAGGTGGTGATGCTCCGTGCATCCGGGTTCATCATCGATCCGGACGAGCGGGTGACCCTGATGAAGCTCTACGCGCTCCTGAAGCTCGCGGAGACGGAGCGCTACGGATTCCGGGGCTTCGCCTCCATCTGACGTTCAGGCCCGGCATGCGCATCCCGTCCGGGATGCGCCGCCCGCCGGCGGCGGCTAGGTTGGGGCAGATCCCTTTTCCTCAGCCGCCCCATTCGCCCATGAAGCACATCCTTGCCCTGCTGCCGATGCTCGCCGCGTGCGCGCCCGCCACGCCGTCGTCCCTCTCCCCCGCCCCGTCTGATGACTTGGCGGGGCTGGAGGCGGAGGTGCGGGGGATCATCCGCGCGGCGGCGGGGGACACGGCGGAGGTGTCCGTGGCGTTCATGGACCTGCGGACGGGCGACTCGCTGCTCATCGGCGCGCACACGTCCATGCACGCCGCCAGCACCATGAAGGTGCCGGTGATGATGGAGCTCTTCCGCCGCGCCGACGCGGGCGAGATTTCCATGGACGACCGGGTGCCGGTGCGCAACGCGTTCATCAGCATCGCGGACGGCGGCACCTACGCGCTGAGCCCCGACGACGACAGCGACGGCGAGCTGTACACGCGCGTCGGGCGGGACGCCACCGTGCGCGAACTGGTGGAGCGGATGATCACGCGCAGCAGCAACCTGGCGACCAACCTGCTCATCGCGCACGCGCAGCCCGCGCGCATCGCCCGGACGATGGAGCGCATCGGCGCGCGCGACATGCACGTCCTGCGCGGCGTGGAAGACAACGCGGCGTATCGCGCGGGGATGAACAATACCACAACCGCCTACGCGCTGATGCGGGTGATGCGCGCGGTGCAGGACCCGGCCGTGGTCGGCGCGTCCGCCGCGCGGGAGATGCAGGACATTCTGGGCCGGCAGGAGTTCACCGAGATGATTCCCGCCGGGGTGCCGGAAGGGACGCGCGTGGCCAACAAGACGGGGAACATCACCCGCATCGCCCACGACGCGGCCCTGGTCTACCCGCCCGGCCGGGCGCCCTACGTGCTGGTGGTGCTCACCCGCGGCTTCGCGGACGCCGCCGCCGCCGCGCGCGTGGGCCGCGACGTGTCACGCGCGGTGTGGGCGCACGTGACGCGTTAGGCGACAAAGTCGCGGAAAATCGCCAGCCCCGCGGGGGATGCGGCGGAATCGATCGAAGGCGACACGGGCGGACCCCGGATGGGATCCGCCCGCGTTCGGCTTCGGTACAGCCGTCCTGTGAAGACTACAGGCCCAGCGCCCGCGCCACGTCGATGCGCCCGCGGCCGAAGTACGGGTCGGTGCCCGTCGCGCCCAGGTCCAGCGCCGACCGCTCGATGGCGTTCCGGACCGCCGACGGCTGGTTGCTGTAGCCGTGCTCGGCGATGAGCAGGGCGGCCAGGCCGCTCACGTGCGGGGTCGCCTGGCTGGTGCCGAGCATGCCGGTGAGGCGGTTGCCGGCCGTGCACGGCGTCAGGATCGGCGCGCCCGTTCCGGTAAAGCCCGCGATGCGGTACTTGGCGCAGAACGACCACACCCACGAGGCGAAGTCGCTGCCCCAGGGGCGGGGCGAGAGCGGGAACCCGCCGGCCGCGTCGGCGTTGCCGCCCGGGGCGGCCACCGAGATGGCGGAGCGGCCGAAGTTGGTGTAGAACGCGGGCGCGTCCTGGTCCAGCATCCCCGTGGCCGGCCCCACCGACGACACGCACAGCACGTGCGGCTCCGCGCACCACTGCGCCAGGGTGTTGCCGTCGTGGTCCAGGTCGGCCGTCCCGTTGCCGGCCGAGACCACGATCAGCATTCCCTGCCGGTTGGCGTAGGCCAGGGTGCGGTTGATGAGGCCCACGAAGGCCCCGTTGCCGGCCTTGGAGAAGGCGCCGCCCAGGCTCATGTTGGCCACGTCGGCGCCCTGGTCGGCCGCCCAGGTGATCCCGGCCAGCACGCCCGCGAGCGAGCCGAAGTTGTTGGCGCCCAGCACCTTTACGCCGATGAGCGTGGTGCGCGAGGTCACGCCGGCAAGGGCGACCGCGTTGCTGCTGACCTGGGTGGCCACGTTGGTGCCGTGCCCGTTGTAGTCGTTCACCGGGTGGCGGTCGGGAAAGTACGTCGCCGTGATCGCGTCGTCCGAGGGGACGAACGAGGCGGAGCGCGAAAGGTCCACCAGCCCGGCCAGGTCCGGCGCGTCGTAATCCAGCCCCGAATCGAGGATGGCCACGGTCACGCCCGGCGAGCCCAGCTTGCCGGCCGCCCACGCCTCGTCCGCGTTGATCAGCCGCATGTTCCACTGGAACCCGTAGCGCGCCGCGGTGGTGGGATCGGCCTGGCTCTGGGCCACGACGTCCAGGCCGGCCTCGGCCGCCATGGAGGACTCCAGCTGGAACACCTCGTCCGCCTGCACGCCCGACACGCCGCCCAGCCGCCCCACCTGCGATGCGGCCGCCTCGCCCAGCCCGCTGACGATGGCGAAGCCCACCCCCGCGTGCGCGTACGTCACCGTGCCGCCCAGCGCCGCGACCTCGGCCGCGAAGCCGGCGGGAATGCCGTTGCCCCTGAAGACCACCACGTGCTGCCCGTTCCCCTGGGCAAGGGAAAGGGCGGGAGAGCGGGGGGCGGCGGTCGCGGCGGGGCCCGCCACGTCCGCGCAGCCAGCCAGGGTACCCGCGACCAGCAGCGCCGACAACATTGTGTACCGCTTCATGGGGCAGCTCCTTCCGGGTGGGATGAAATCGTCGGCGGGGGTGCCGACGCGCGCCGTCTCCGGCAGCCGGACGATTTCTCCCGGGAGGGAGAGACTCCCCGGCTTGCGACCCGGCCTCGC
>DATABT010001098.1:0-2474 GCA_036259455.1 Longimicrobium sp.
CGGGTGCCCGGTGCGTATTAAATCCTCGACACCGGGCACCTGACCCCGGGCACTTTCATCCCGTGCCCCCGTCCCCATTGGATCGCCCTCGCTCCGGACGCGCCATGACTGATCCGACCCCCACCAGCAGTCCCCATCCCCCGGAGTTCGTCCGCCTGTGCGAGCAGGCCATCGGCGAGCTCGAGGCGCTCAAGGCCGACCCGCCCATGCAGCGCGGCCCGCGGCTGCTCACCATCCGCGCGCTGATGGCCGACATCGGCCTGCAGCTGGCGGAACTGGACCTGCGTACGCCGGGGTTCGGCGACGAGCAGGGAACGCTGGTCGATGCGGTCAGCGCGCTGCAGGCCGTAGACCTGGACCGCGGCGGGCCCAACGTGCCGCGCTTCGCGGACCGCATCATCGCCGACCTGCGCAGCATCGCCGGAGGGTGAGCGCGCGATGACGCACGGTGCCCGCTCCCCCGGGCGCCGTGCGGTCCGCGTGTCCGGTCTCCGGACGTGAGACATTTCTAATAATCACGTTTTCAGACAAATTCCGTCCGTGGCCCCGATTCCTGCCGCCGGCGGGACGGAGGCGGCGGGCGCGGCCGTAAACACGTGAGGTGTATCCGCTTCCGCATCCTCCATCCACTTTGTCCGCAACGGTCCCACGCTGTCCCTTCAGGTGCGGTACCGAAAGCACCACCGGGGCAGCGCGTCTTTCGCGCCCTGACGGTCATGGGATCACCCCGCTCCTGCCGGGCGGAGGATGGGTCCGGTGCACGCAAGACTATGGCGTAGAAAGGAGATACGCGTTATCATCCCACCCCGGAACTGTCCCGTTGTCTGCTCTCCCCGTTCCGGCTCTCCATGCGATCAAGGCGTCTTGTTCCGCCCGTACGGCGCACCACCCGGCGCTGGCGTACGCCCCCGGCCATTCTGCACGGCGGCGAAGCCTTCGAGGGTGCGGCCGTGCTGGACGAGATGGAAGGTCCGCTGGCCGTCCTGCTCTTTCAGCTGGCGCGCGACGTCTACGTGTGGGGCAGCACTCCGCCGGAGGAGCGCGCCGGGCTCTTCGAGCCGCACGCGGACGAGGCGCTGGCGTCCATGCTGCGCGAGGCCGACGCCGACCTGCAGCTGGAGACGCCGCTGCTCTCGCTCATCCGCGTGACGGGCGCGCCCGAGGCGGCGGACGAGGAGCAGGTGGCGGTGGCGTGCCAGCACGTGGCCCTCTGGGCGGACCAGAACGAGCACCTGGAGACGGCCATCGCCTTTGCCCAGTGCGCGGCGGTGGTGGTGCCGGCCGACGCGGCGCTCAACTTTGCGGTGGGCCGCCTGGCGCGGCGCCGCGCGGAGTACGCGCGGGCGGAGACCTGGTACCGCCGCGCGATCGCCCTGGCCCGGCAGAGCGGCGACTGGACCACGTACGCCATGTGCTTCATCGGCCTGGGCACGCTGTACATGCAGCGCGGCAAGCTGCCGGCGTCCCGCCGGTTTCTGCTGCGCGGGCTGCGGACGGCGCGCCGCCACAGCATTCGCGGCCTGCAGGGGTCGGCGCTGCACGACCTGGCCACGCTGGCGGCGGCCGCGGGACAGCCGGAAGAGGCGGAGCGGCTGGCCCGGCAGGCGTTCGAAATGTACGGGCCGGAGCACCCGCGGCTGGTGTTCCTGGCGGCGGACGTGGCCTACTTCTGGACGGAGGCGGGCCGCTTTCGCGCGGCGCTCACGGTGTTTCAGGCGCTCGTGCACCACGTGCAGCGCCGCGAGGACCGGATGATGGCGCAGGCCAACCTGGTGCGCGCGGCGGCCGGCGCGGGCGAGCGCCGCGTCTTCGAGCAGACGTGGGACGAGGTGTGGGACCGCATGTCCCGCACGCAGTACCTGGAGAACGCGGCCACGGTCATGCTGGAGCTGGCCCGCGGCGCGGTGATGCTGGGCGAGCACGAGCGGGCGGAGCGCGCGGCGGAGCGGGCGGCACAGATCGCCCGTGAGCGCGGCGAGGCGCAGGTGCTGCTCAAGGCGGAGTCGGTGCTGGACCAGGCGCGCCGCACCCGCGGGGTGCGCACCCGCGCGGCCGCCGTGGAGCCCGCGGAGCCGGAGACGGCGGAGCGGGCGGAATCGTTCGCGATGGACCTGGTGCGCACGCTGAACGCGTCGCTGGTGACGCGGTAGGCCCCGGCTGAACGGCGCGGGGCCCGCGGGCCCCGCCGATGGTGATAGACAACCCTCCACACAGACGAGCACGATGAAGATCGGCGCACGCCCTCTGCTGGTGCTGCACAGCAACGAGGCATTCCGCGAGCGGGTCCGCAAGGTGGCCGGCAAGGAGTACACGTTCCAGGCGGTCCCGGACTGGCCGTCGCTGGAAGAGGCGGTCCGCGACTCCCCGCCCTCGGCGCTGGTGGTCGTAAACCCGTACGAGGACGTGAGCGGCGCGGGCGGCCCGTCGCCCAGCCTCAAGTCGCTGCTGGTGGAGTTCCCGTCCACGGCCGTGTT
>DATABT010001099.1:0-3296 GCA_036259455.1 Longimicrobium sp.
GCCCACCGTTGCCCCGCACACCAGCGGGCGCACCCCGGGCGCGGTGCGCTTCACCTCCCCTCACGACGTACGGTGCGACATCCATCGCACGGGCCACCGCGGCCCGGAGGAGTTCGAAGTTCCTGCCCATTCGCAGTTGAACCCACGCGCTCTGCGCCGGGCCCTGGAATCATGGGGGCCGGCGGGGGTGAACGGCGCGGGACCGGCCCCGGCGGGGGCGCGGCGCCCACCGTTGCCCCGCACACCAGCGGGCGCACCCCGGGCGCGGTGCGCTTCACCTCCCCTCACGACGTACGGTGCGACATCCATCGCACGGGCCACCGCGGCCCGGGCGAGGCTGCTGATTCTTCCGTACTCGACGGCTGGCCGGGTACGGGACGCGGCGGTCAGCCGGCAGTCGTGAATTCCTCAAGGAGAACGCCATGGAGCACCTCGCCGTCTGGGCGGCGACCGGTCTGGCCGCGAAGATCCTCGCCGACGTGCTGCGTCGCGCCTACGGCTTCGACATGCCCGGCCGCATCGCGAGCGCCCGCCGCAGCATCGAAACCGATCTCGCGTACGTCCTTGCCTTCGGCCTCGCGCTGCTCGTGGTGCGCCAGATCGGCCTGGACGCCGCGCTGCTGATCGCCATCGTGCTGCGGGCCTCCGCCCTGGTCGCGGACCGCGTGGTGCTGCCGGGCAACCACTCGTACCTGGAACTGTACCTGGCGGCGGTGTGTCTGCGGCTGCACGAGACGCCCGTGGTGCTGGCGTCGGTGCTGCAGGTGGCGGCCGTCGCCGTGTGGATTCTGTCCGCCTACCAGAAGGTGTACCAGCGCGAGTACATCAACGGGACCTACTACTACCTGACGCTGCGGAGCGAGGGGTGGCGCCTGGGTAAGTGGACGTCGTTCGTCCGCGAGGTGCCGAAGGTCCAGGGCGACTACGGCAGGATCGATCCGGCGGCGCTGGTGTTCTGCCGGTGGATGGCCGTGGTGGTGCTGCTCGGCGAAACCGTGCCGCCGATCCTTGCTTTCACCCTGAGCGGAACGATCTGGAGCGTCCTGCTGCTGCTGGCCGTGGCCCTGCCGGTGGGCCTGTCCAGCAAGGAGACGAACTTCATGATCACGAACCTGCTGCTGGCGGCGGTCTTTCTGGTGCCGTTCGAGGCGCAGGCCTTCCGCGCCGGGCTGGGCGATCCGGTGGTCGCGGTGGTCGTGGGGCTGTGTGCCCTGTGGCCGGTGATCCACGCCGCGCTCGCCCGGCACCTGCGGGTCAGCTCGTGGAAGCTGGCCGGGTGGGGGATGTACGCCATGCACAAGCCGCGGGTCCACATCGTGGTGCCCGGCGGCGAGATGCTGCCGCTGCGCGGCGCCATCCCCGCACGGATCGTCCTGGAGTTCGGTGCCTGCCGCATCGGCTGGGTGCGCGACGCGATCCGCCGGTACTTCTTCCGCTGGGACTTCAAGGAACCCGCCGCGGGTCTTGCCTTTCGCTGGTATCGCCTGGACGGCGACCGCTACGTGACGACATGCGTCCTGGTTCAGAACACCGCCTGCGCACCGGTGCAGACGTTCGAGATCGCCGACGAGGCCTCCGCCGCGGCGTTCGCGCGGCAGCTGGCGTCGCTGTCGCAGGCGCCCGAGCCGGCGCCGGTGCTGGTTCCGCGCGGATCCGTGGCCGCCGCGCCTTCTTTCTGAGCGATCGCGACGACGGTCAGGGCCGCGGTGGACGACGTGCTCTAACCGCCGCCTCCCCAGGGGGCGAGGCGGCGGTAGAGGGGCAGCGGAACCGCGGAGGGTGTTGAACAATCTCTCCCGGGCACGACGTCATCCTGAGTCCGGCGCTACGCACACCCCTGTCGGACGAAAAGTCGCTCGCCACGGCTGTCATTTCGAAGGAGGCGCCCGCGTGATCTTTGCCGTTGCAGGAACGCGTGGCGCCGACTGAGAAATCTACTCGCCCGTGCTGGTGCCACGCCCGCTCGACGGCCCTCGCCCGAATGGGTTTTTCTATTCGGGGAGCCGCGGCGCAGGTTCCTGCCCGTGCACGACCTGCGGCGGCGACCGACGGATCTTGCGGCCAAAGCGACAGGCCCGCTTCGGTGCGAGGGACTGGGACTTCGCTTCGCGGACAAGGTCCCTCAGTCGCGCCCAAAGCGTGTGCACGATGAGGGTTCCGTGAGGCGCTCCCTCAGGATGACATCATCTGCTTCCGGTGGATGAGTCTCTAAACACGCTCTCAGGGGCGTTCGCACCACGCCCCGCCGGACCGGACGCTGCAGCTGGCGAGCAGCGGACGTGTCCCGATCCTCTCGAGCTTTACGACCACGGCCGTGCTCCGGCCCCGCACCCGCCCCTGAGGGCGCGGCGCGCGGGCCGGCTGCTTTCCGCACCATGCGCATGGTGATCTGCCAGGTGGGTGGCCGGCCCGTTGTCGTGGCCCGGGAGCGCGCTGCACTTCGGCACAGGCGGATCCGCCGCGGAGCGAGCGGAGAGGCGGCCTGAGCCGCACGCCACGCTCGTCTTCGCGCAGCCCGGACACAGCGCGATGGCGGTGTCATCGCGGCTGTCCGGGTGCGCCAGAGCGAGAATTGCGTCCGTGCCCTCACCCTCGCGGAGTACATTCGACCATATTCAGGCCTATAATGTGCTAATTCGGATTCGCGTCCAAAAGATCACGGAGAGTATGCCTGCGTCCTGCCACAATATCATTAACAGACTATTAAATGCCGGAGATGCCGGAGCCAGGGTCAGGCACGGGCGCGGGTGATCAGGGCGACGAAACACGTCTTTCCGCACGTTTATTACGCATCGATTAGAATTCGAAGCTAAACGGGTGGTTATCCCCAATCAGAAGCGCCGGAACACCAGCATCTCCGGCAGGCTCCTCTGGAAGTTGTAGAGGACGGGGTCCCCGCGCGTGGGGGCCGAGATCGCAGTGAGCAGCAGGTGTGGACGTGGAGCACAGAACTCCTGAGCATGTTCGGAGCCTGGCGTAGAAGGATAGGGAACACATGGCGGGAACGGTGTCCCGACTTTTCACCAAAATGCGTGCAAAGACGACAAATCACACGGCGGCATGCGGTGTTCGGCGCAGATCACGCCTAAGTGCATGTCCGAAAATGAGAACCGCCGTGTGATACTGGTGGCCGATGCGCGGGCGATCCGTTCGGGTAGTGCCGTACTAGCCCTTGCGGTCGCTTTATGACTGGGTTATTTACAGGGCACTCGCTCATTAACACCCCGTTTCCGACACGTATAGCGCGAAAGCCGCAGGTGCCGAACGTGTGATGCGGTAAACACTTGACGGGAAGC
>DATABT010001100.1:0-7992 GCA_036259455.1 Longimicrobium sp.
GCCGCGGCAGGAAGATACAAATGCAGCAAACCTTGACAGAAAAGGGCTGTCGTATTATCTATCCCGCTCAATCTGGGACACGAAGTTGTAGCAGATGGCGCCGGATGCGCCATCGTTCACCGGGCGCGCTCGCCCACACCCTTGTTGCACCCAACGCTGGATACGCCCATGCTCACGTCGACCGCTGACACCCAGGTCCTGTCCTCCCGCTTTGCGCCCGACGCCACCGTGAGCGGGGGCAACATCCTGTCCATGCTGGCCGCCATGGGCCCGTTCCGTAAGCGGGGCGAGCAGATCCTGCAGGAGCACGGCATCGACGAGGTTTCGCCGGAGGGGTGGTACTCGCTGCCGGCATACGTGCTTTCGCTTCGCGCCATCGGCGAAAAGATGGGGCCGAACACGCTCTTCCAGATCGGCCGGCAGATCCCCCACCACGTGCCGCTGCCGCCGGGGCTGGACACGTTCGAGAAGGTGCTGGCCTCGTTCGGCATCGCCTTCGACATGAACCACCGCGGGGCCAGGCCGGGCACCATCACCTTCGAGATGAAGAACCCGCGCGCGGCCACCATCAGGACCGGCACGCCCTACCCGTGCGACTTCGATCGGGGCGTGATCGCGGGCTTCTTTCAGCACCTGCTGCGCGTTCGCCCGCAGGTGGAGGCGGTGACGGGCGAGCCGTGCAAGGCCAGGGGCGGCGAGACCTGCACCTACGCCGTGACGCTGCCGGCCGTGTGAGTCGCGGTCGGCGGGCCGGTCGATGGGCGGGCGTCTTCGAGGCGCCCGCTTTTTCGTTGGGTCTATGCCGCGAGGATCTCCGCGTTCCGCCCTCGTTCCGTGGGTCGTCCCCGCCCCCCCGGTTCGCCCCGCGCCACCCCGGGTTGAAACCCGGGGCCAGGACGGCCACAAGCCCCGCCCCTGGCGCGCTGCGCTTGCCCGGCGGGGCTTCGACACCATGGGCGCGCCGCGCACGGCCCGGCCCACGCGAGCAGGTGAAGCCCCGTTCCGCGAGCAACGAGCAGAGACGCGGCTGTGGCGTTCCGGGCGCGGCTTCAGCCGCCCATCGCGAAGGACGCCCCGATTCACCCCGTTCACCCCTTCACACATACACCGTCACCGCTTGCGGAGCGCGGCTCATTTCCCCACCGTCCCCCGAACGGCGAGGCGCGGGACGCGCGGCCGCCATCCACATTCAGCCACGCGCCCATGAGCGGCTTTGCCTCCGTCGTCTTCGACTGCGACTCCACCCTTGTTGCGGTGGAGGGGATCGACGAGCTTTCGGGACCCTTCCGCGCGCGGATCCAGGCGCTCACCGAGGCCGCGATGGACGGCACGGTGCCGCTGGAGGAGGTCTACGGCCGCCGCCTGGAGCTCATCCGCCCCTCCCGCGCGCGCGTGGACGAGGTGGGCGCGCAGTACGTGCGCGCGCTGGTGCCGCACGCGCGCGAAACCGTCGCGGCGCTCCGCTGGCTGGGAAAGTCGGTCCGCATCGTCTCCGGCGGGCTGCTCCCCGCCGTGCTCGCCGTGGCGCGTGAGCTGGGGATGGACGACGCGGACGTGGGCGCCGTGGGCATCCACTTTCGCGCGGACGGCGAGTATGCGGGGTTCGACCGCGAGTCGCCGCTGGCGCGCAGCAACGGCAAGGCGCAGGTGATCGGCGCGTGGAACCTGCCGCGCCCCGCGCTCCTGGTCGGGGACGGCGCCACGGACGCCGAGGCGCGCCCCGCCGTGGACGCCTTCGCCGCGTACATGGGCGTCGCGTGGCGCGCGCCGGTGGCGGAGGCGGCGGATTATGTGCTGCGCGAACCCAGCCTGTCCGGCATCCTCGCCCTCGCCTGCTCCGATCAGGACCGCGCGCGCCTCGCAAGGAGCCCGTGGGCGGGGCTGCTGCGTGAGGCGCCGGGGAAAGCATAGCGCGATCGAAGTTCTCCCCCCTCTCCCACGTGGTTCGTGGGAGAGGGCGGGGGTGAGGGCCCGTCGTTCGCCGCGAGCTTTCGGTCGCCCCGACCTCCCCCCAGGGTCTTGGGTGGAGGCGGGCGAGGTTTACGAGCCCGGAGGGGGCGTCCCCGCCGCGCGAGCGCTGCCGAAGCACACCGAGTCCATCATCCACCCAGGCGCACACGTGACCGATACGATGCTGGACCTGCCGCCGCGGACCGGGTTCGGGCGCTTTTTTCTGCCGGGCCCCACCGAGGTGCACCCGGACGTCCTCGCCGCCATGACGCACCCCGTCATCGGCCACCGCGGGCCGGAGCTGTCGTCCATCCTGCGCGTGGTCGATCCCGTGCTGCGCGGCGTCTTCCGCACTTCGCGCCCCGTCTACGTCGCCAGCTCGTCCGCCACGGGGCTGATGGAAGGCGCCGTGCGCAACGGCGTGCGGCACCGCGCGCTGTCGCTGGTCAACGGCGCGTTCAGCCAGCGCTTTCGCGACCTGGTGACGGACTGCGGCCGCGAGGTGGAAACGTACGAAGTGCCGATGGGCCACGCGCACCTGCCGGAAGAGGTGCTCGCCCGTTTGCGCGCTGGCGGATTCGATGCCGTAACGATCGTCCACTCCGAGACCTCCACCGGCGTCCTGAACCCGCTGGTGGAGATCGCCGAGGCCGTTCGCCGCGCGGAGATGGAGACGGGCGAGGAGATTCTCCTGCTCGTGGACGGCGTGACCAGCGTGGGCGGAATGCTGGTGGAGGCGGAGACGTGGGGGCTGGATTTTCTGCTCACCGGCTCGCAGAAGGCCATGGCGCTGCCGCCGGGGCTGGCGTTCGGCGCCGCGTCGGAGCGGATGATGGACCGCGCGCGCACGCTCTCCGGCCGTGGCCAGTACTTCGACCTCATCGAGTTCGACACCTACTGGCGCAAGCACCAGACGCCCAACACCCCCGCCCTCTCGCTGATCTACGCCCTGGCCGCGCAGGCGGAGCGCATCGCCGCGGAGGGTGTGGAGGCGCGTGCGCTGCGGCACTGGACGATGGCGGAAAGGGCGTGGGCGTGGGTGGAGGAGAAGGGACCGCGCCGGGGCCTCTCCCTCTTCGCGCCCCCCGGCCGCCGCTCCCCGACCGTGACGACCATCGCGGTGGACGGGGCGAAGAGCGGCATGGAGATCTGCGCGGGGATGACGGAGCGCGGCTGGACGCTGGGGACGGGATACGGAAAGCTGAAGGACACCACCTTTCGCATCGGGCACATGGGCGACCACACGGTGGACGAGCTGGACGCGCTGCTGGCGGCGCTGGAGGAGGTCCTGGGATGAGCACGCGGTTCCGCGTCCTGGTCACGGACGAGATCGATCCCGAAGGCGTCGCCCTGCTGCGGGCCGATCCGCGCATCGAGGTCGTGGAGAAGCCCACCCGCCCCGCCGCCGACGTGCTGGAGGAGATCGGCGAGTACGACGCCTTCATCGGCCGCAGCGCCACCCGCGTGAGCCGCGAGCTGCTGCAGCGTGGCGAACGGCTCAAGGTCATCGGCCGGGCCGGCGTGGGCGTGGACAACGTCGACATCCCCACCGCCACCCAGCTGGGGATCGCCGTCATCAACGCCCCCGGCGGCAACACCGTCTCCGTCGCGGAGCTGGCGTTCGGCGTGTTGATCGGCCTGGTCCGCCACCTGCCGCAGGCGTGGGAGAGCATGAACGCCGGGCGCTGGGAACGCTCGAAGCTCGGCGGCGTGGAGCTGCGGGGAAGGACGATGTCCATCATCGGCGTCGGGCGCATCGGCAGCGAGATGGCCCGCCGGGCGCGCGCGTTCGGAATGCACGTCATCGGCTACGACCCGTACGTGGGTCCCGCCCGCTTCGAGGAGCTGGGCATCGAGCGCGCCGATCGCCTGCAGGACGCACTGGACCGCGGCGAGGTGCTGACCGTGCACGTGCCGCTGAACAACGAGACCATGGGGATGATCGGGGCGGCGGAGCTGGCGCGGCTGCCACGGCAGGCATACGTGCTGAACCTGGCGCGCGGCGGCGTGGTGGTGGAGGAGGCGCTGGTAGATGCGCTCAGGGCCGGCCGCCTCGCCGGCGCGGCGCTGGACGTGTTCGAGCACGAGCCGCTGGCGGGCGAGCATCCCCTGCGCCACGTGCCCAACCTGGTGCTGACGCCGCACCTGGGCGCGTCCACGCGCGACGCGCAGCGCAACGTGGCCATCGAGGCGTGCGAGGCCGTGCGCGACGCGCTGGTCACCGGCGACCTGAGCGCCGCCATGAACGCGACGAGCGTGGGCGGGGCGGGGATGCGCGAGCTGCGCCCGCTGCTGGCGCTGGCGGACCGGCTGGGGCGGCTGGGACGTGCGCTGGTGCCGGGCGCGCTGAACTCGCTGGAGGTGCGCTACACCGGCGCGCGTGCCGAGGCCCCGCGCGCGCTGATGCTCGCCGCACTGCAGGGGGCGCTGCGCGACGTGGTGGAGCGGCGCGCCATCAACCTGGTGAACGCGCAGCACGTGGCGGCGGAGCGGGGGATCGAGACCGCCTCCACGCACGTGGACGGCCGTGGCGAGCTGGGCGAGGAGATCGAGCTGCGGCTGGAAGGCGGCGAGCGAAGCATTCGCGTGGGCGGCGCCGTGCTGGGCGAAACGCACGGCCGCATCATCCGCATCGGCCCGTTCCGCGTGGACGTTGCGCCCCGGGGGGTAATGCTGGTGCTGCGCAACCGCGACGTCCCCGGCGTAATCGGCCGGGTGGGCACGCTGCTGGGCGAGGCGGGGGTGAACATCGCCGAGTACCACCAGGCGCGCCTGCAGGTGGGCGGCGAGGCCCTGGCCGCCGTCTCCGTCGACAGCCGCATCCCCGACGAGGTGATCGAGCTGCTGGCCTCCAAGCCCGAGATCCTGGAGGTGCGGCAGGTGGAGATGGAGTGAACGGGCGAACGGGTGAACGGGTGAACGGGCGTACCGGCGGCCCCCCGATGGCACCTGTGAATCGCCTGGTATCTGGCCCCGCATCACGGGTTGAAACCCGCGGCTATGACGGCCACAAGCCCCGCCCTGGGCGCGCTGCGCTTGCCCGGCGGGGCTTCAACACCATAGGCGCTTCGCGAAAACGGCCTGCGTCACGCCGGGTGCAGCCCACGCGAGCAGGTGATATGAAGCCCCGTTTTGCGAGAAACGAGCAAAGACGGGGCTTATGGCCGTTCCAGCCCCGGGTTTGACCCCGGGGTCGCGGGGCGAGGTGTTACGCGGTTCCGGGTGCCGGCACCGTATCGTCCTCCCCGGGCGCGGGTTGGCGCAGCTCGGCGAGCAGGGTGAGCACCATCTTGCGAATGGGGCCCATCAGCGGAAGGGTGCTGAGGGCGATCAGGCGCGCCACCAGGTCCACCGTGCGTTCCATCAGCCGCCAGGTGCGCACGCGGCCGGGCGAGCGGTCGTGGATCCAGAAGAGCACGATCCCCATGTGGTACGTCCACAGCAGGTCCGGCAGCTCCGCCTCCAGGTCCTTCGGCAGCTTGCGGTCCTCCGCGCCGCGCACCACCTCCGCGAACAGCTCCGTCGCTTCGCGCCGCGCGGGGAGCGATTCCTCGCTGAACGGGTTCAGCGGGCTCTCCGGGTCCGCCGCCGTGCGAAAGAGGATGCCCGAAAAGCGGTGGTACGGCTCGATGGTGCGCAGCTTGGCCCGCATCACCCCCCGCAGGCGCGCGTGCAGGGTGCGCTCCGTCCGCAGCGTCTCCTCCGCCTCGGCCAGGTGCTCCTGGTGCGTGCGGCTGTAGAAGGCCTGGATGAGCTGTTCCTTGCCCCGGAAGTAGTAGTACGCGCTCCCCAGCGCTACCCCCGCCCGCCCGGCGATGGCGCGCATGGTGGTTTCCTCGTACCCCCGCTCGCGGAACAGCTCCAGCGCCGTCTCCAGGATCAGCGCGCGCGTCTGCTCGCCCTTCGCGGTCTTCCCCGCCGCTTCGGCCATCCATCCTCCCGGGATTCGCTCCCGCTCAACCTGCACCATCGGGCGGCGGTGGCGCAACGGACCCGGGCACGGCGTGCATCGGCGCGAACCCGGGCCCGTGCTCACGCCGCGCCAGCCGTGCGCGACGCGCGCCAGCCGCGCATGCGGGCGAACACGTACAGGTTGAAGAAGTGCATTCCGCCCAGGATGAGCAGCACCGTACCCACCTTCTGCGCCAGCGACTCCACGCTGCCGCGCGCGGTGATCACTTCCGTGTTCATGCGCAGCATCAGGCACACGAACGCGAAGTTGATCAGGTAGAAGCCCACCACCAGCAGGTGGTTCACCGAGACCGCCAGCTCCTGGTCCCCGCCGAACACATCGACCAGAAACCGCTGCCCGTTGGTGAACAGCGTGCGCGCCACCCACACCGTGAGCGCGATGCTGATGGCCAGGTACACGGCGTAGGTGATGACGGTGACGTCCATCGGACCCTCCTCTCGAGTGTAAGTTGAACGTGTTCAACTACACTGAGGAGGATAGGCGTCGTCGATTCGGCGCGCAAGGGTTCTGAACGCGTTCACCTCCGCGCCGGGTTGCGTGGGAGGAGGATGCGCCCGATGTTCGGCGCAGGGATGGCGCGGACGATCCACGGCTCAAGGAGGCGGGCGATGCGCGCGAAGTTCCACACGCTGGACGTGTTCACGGACCGGGTGTTCGGGGGCAACCCGCTGGCGGTGTTCCCCGACGCGGGCGGCATCGCGCCGGAGACCATGCAGCGCATTGCGCGGGAGCTGAACCTGTCGGAGACGGTGTTCGTCACCGGCGCGGAGGAGGCGTCGTTCACCGTGCGCATCTTCACGCCATCGATGGAGCTACCGTTCGCCGGGCATCCCACGGTGGGCACGGCGATGCTGCTGGCGATGCTGGGCCGCGCGCCCGCCGGCGAGCGCGTCTCGCGGCTGGTGCTGCGCGAGGAGGTGGGGCCGGTGCCGGTGGAGGTGCGGATGGAGGACGGCCGCCCCACGTTCGCCATGTTCGCGGCGCCGCGCGTCCCGGAGGTGGGCCCGCCTCCACCCGCTCCGGAGGTGCTGGCCGAGATCCTGTCGATCGATCCCTCCGACCTGGGCGGCTCGCTCCCCACCGCGAACCACTCCGCCGGCGTGCCCTTCCTCTTCGTCTCCGTGCGCACGCTGGACGCGCTGGGCCGGGCGCGCGTGGACGTGGGCGCCTGGGAGCGCCACCTGCGCGACGCGTGGGCGCCGCACGTCTACGTGACGACGGACGAGGTGGACGAAGAGGGCGTGGCGCTGCGGGCCCGCATGTTCGCCCCTGCCATGAGCATCACCGAAGACCCGGCGACCGGCGCCGCGGCCACTTCGCTCGCCGGCCTGCTGGGTGCCCGTGACGCGCAGGCGGACGGCACGTACTGCTGGAAGGTGGTGCAGGGCGTGGAGATGGGCCGCCCCAGCCGCATCATGGTGGAAGCCGACGTGCGCGACCGCCGCGTGGTTCAGGTGCGCGTGGGGGGTGCCGCCGTCCACGTCATCGAGGGAGAGATGATGATCCCGGAGGAGTGATCGGTGTTTCGCGCGGCACTCCCCCGGCGCTCCGCGCACCCTGTACGATGAAAGTCGGCCACGCCGCGACTGTCATTTCGAAGGAGGCGCCCGCGTGATCGCCGCCGGAGCAGGAATCCATGGCGCCGACTGAGAAATCTACTCGCCCGTGCTGGTGCCCCGATTTCTCGCTGCGCGCTCGCCCTGAGTCCTCCTGCCATTCAGGGAGCGCCACACCGATCCTGCTTGCACGAGGAACCCTGGGCCCGACCGACACGATCGTGCCGGCAGAACCGCGAGGCTGGCCTCGTGCCTCTGAGCCGGCCCTCGGCACGGGAAAGAAGGTCCTTCGGTCGCGCGCAAAGTGTTGTGCAAAGTCAGGTTCCGCGCGGGCGCTCCATGAATAGAAAGGGATTCGGGCGAGGCCGTCGCGGGGGCGTGGCACCTGCCCGGGCGAGTAGATTTCTGGAAGCAATACGTTTCGTTGACATCAGGTCAGAGGCACCACAGAAAGCACGGGCTTCTGCACCGGCGACCAGACCCGCTCGAAGTCGTCCGGGTTGATGCGCTTCG
>DATABT010001101.1:0-5673 GCA_036259455.1 Longimicrobium sp.
CGGACCAGAGGACGCGGAGGGGGCGATCGAGCCCCTCCGCGTCCTTATAGTTATTCCGGAGTTATCCACGGGCTGCGGGGAGCAACACGTGGAGGGACTCTCCTCGCAGCCCGTGGATAACTCCGGAATAACTATAAGGACGCGGAGGGGCTCGATCGCCCCCTCCGCGTCCTCTGGTCCGACCTCACGGGAGCGAGGCGTCAGCCCTGCCGCTCTTCGGAGCCTTCCACGCCCAGGTCGCGGCGCAGCAGGGCTTCCGGATCGGGCTCGCGGCCCATGAAGCGGCGGAACAGCTCGTCCGGCTCCTCGGCGTCGCCCTGGCTGAGGACGGCCTCCACGAAGGCGCGGCCCGTTTCGCGGTTGAACAGGCCTTCGTTCTGGAAGCGCGTGAAGGCGTCGGCTTCCAGCACCGCGGACCAGAGGTAGCTGTAGTACCCGGCCGCGTATCCCCCGCTGAAGATGTGGGAGAACGAGGCGATGAAGTGGTCGCGCGCAAAGTGGGGCCTGGGGTGGAACCCCTCCAGTACCTTTTGGGCGCGCTCGATGGGATCACCGTCCCTGGCCGGGTCGAAGCGCACGTGCAGTTCCAGGTCCACGGTGCCGAAGCTGAGCTGCCGCATCTGCTGGTACGCGCCCATGAAGGTGCGGGCGGCCAGCATCTTACGGAACAGGTCTTCGGGAATGGGCTCGCCCGTCTGCCAGTGGCGCGCGAACAGGTCCAGCGCGGGGCGCTCCCACGTCCAGTTCTCCATGATCTGCGACGGCAGCTCCACCCAGTCGCTGGGCACGCGCGTGCCGCCCAGCGCCGGCACCTCCACGCGCGAAAGCACGTGGTGCAGCAGGTGCCCGAACTCGTGAAAGACGGTCTGCACCTCGCGGTGGGTGAGCAGCGCGGGGCGCCCGCCCTCGGGCGGCGACAGGTTCCCCACCATCAGCGCCAGGTGCGGCTCCCACCCGTCCGGCCGCGGCCCGCCGACGACCAGGCCGTTCATCCACGCCCCGCCACGCTTGCTCTCGCGCGGGAACCAGTCCGTGTAGAAGCTGCCCAGCAGCGCCCCGCCCTCGTCCAGCACGTCGTAAAAGCGCACCTCGGGGTGCCAAACGGCCTCGTTCTCTCGCGGCTGTACGCGCACGCCGAAGAGCCGCTCCGTCAGCCCGAACAGCCCCTCCAGCACGCGGTCCATGGGGAAGTACGGACGCAGCGCTTCCGCGTCCAGGTCGTAGCGCGCCAGCCGCAGCCGCTCCATGGCGTACGCCATGTCCCAGGGCTCCAGCGCGTTTATCCCCAGCTCCGCGCGCGCGAAGGCCTCCAGCTGCTCCATCTCCTTCCGCCAGACGGGGCGCGTGCGCTCCGTCAGGTCCTCCTCGAACGCAAAGGCGCGGGCGCCGCTGCCGGCCATGCTCTCTTCCAGCGCAAGGTCCGCGTAGTCCTTGAACCCCAGCACCTGCGCCAGCTCGCGGCGCAGCTCCAGGATGCGGCGCACCAGCGGGCGGTTGTCGTGCTCGCCGCCGGACGCGCGGTTGACGTACGCCTGGTACATGCGCTGGCGCAGGTCGCGGCGCGCGGAGTACTGCATGAAGGGCTGGAATGAGGGCACCTGCAGCGTGAACCGCCATCCGTCCACGCCTTTGGCCTGGGCGGCGGCGCGGGCCTGCGCGCGTGCGGATTCGGGGAGCCCCTCCAGGTCCGCCGCGTCGGTGATCACCAGGTCCCACGCGTTGGTGCTGTCCAGCACGTGGTTGGCGAACTCGGTGCTCAGGCGCGACATCTCCACCCGCAGCGCCTCGATGCGCGTCTTCTGCTCCGGCGGCAGGTCCGCGCCCGCCCGCTCGAAGGAGCGCACCACCTTTTCCAGGTGACGCTTGCGCACGCCGGTGAGCGACCGCGCCTGGTCCGATTCCGCGTAGCCCTTGACCGCGCCCCAGAGCTCCGCGTTGAGCGGGATGCGCGCGAAGAAGGCGGAGACCTCCGGCAGCACCGTCTCGTACGCCGCGCGCAGCTCCGGCGAGCTGATGACGGACGTCAGGTGCGAGACGGGACGGACGACGTGCGCCAGCCGCTCGCCGATCTCCTCCAGCGCGTGCACCGTGTTGTCGTACGTCCGCGTCCCCTCGAGGCCGATCAGCGCGTCCAGCTCCGTCTGCGCGCGCTGCAGCGCCTGGCGCACGGCGGGGACGACGTGCTCCGGCGTGACGCGGTGAAAGGGGAACGGGACCTCGTTGGAGAGCAGCGGATTGTCGGCGTCCACGGGCGCGGGCGCGGCCATCGTATCGGTCATCAGGGGATCTCGTTGGATTGCGTATGCTTGCCGGTCAGGTGCCGCTGGTTCAATCGGGCCATGGCCGCCTGGGCCCCTCCCCCGGCCCCGCCCCGCTCCTGCCTCGCGGGGAGGGGAGAACCCGGTCGCGCCGGAGGTGCTCCGCCGTCTATCCCGCTCCCGCACGGTTTACGGGAGGGGGGCACGCTCTCAGGCGCCGCCGGCGAGGTCCCACACCCGCACTCCATCCGCACGCGCCGCGCCACGGCGTTGGCGTGCGTCCAATGCGGCAAAAGGCGCGGCGCGGCGGCTGGCTGAATCCGCCCGTCGCGTGGCCTGGACGTGGCGGATGCGGTGCGGGAGGTGGCCCGGGTGTCGCGGAACAGGTCAGCGCGCGGCGTCCTGAAAGGCGAGCAGGCGCTCCTCCCAGTCCGGGCGCGAGAAGACGACGCGGAACCAGGGGGTGAAGGCTTCCGGGTCCTCCCGCACCTGCCGCGCGACCTCGTGCACCGGCACCCAGCGCCATCCATCCACCTCGTCGGCGCTGGGCGCGGGCGCGCCGTCGTAGCGGCCGGCGAACACGTGGTCGTATTCGTGCTCCACCAGCCCCGGGCCCACGTCCGCGCGGTAGGTGAACTCGAAGAGCGGCGTGAGGTCCACGTCGATCCCCATCTCCTCCCGCAGCCGGCGGCGCGCCGCATCGTCCACCGCCTCGCCGGGGCGCGGGTGCGAGCAGCAGGTGTTGGTCCACAGCCCGCCGGAGTGGTACTTCCCCGCCGCGCGCCGCTGCAGCAGCATCTCGCCGCGCGAGTTCAGCACGAACACCGACAGCGCGCGGTGCAGACGCCCCTCCAGGTGCGCGCGCTGCTTCTCCAGCGTGCCCACCTCGGTGTCGTTCTCGTCCACCAGCACCACGCGCTCTTCCATCCGTTACGCTCGCTCCAGATCAGGACACGTTCGCCCGGCGGGGGACCGGGCGGACCATGTACTAACCTTCCATTCCCCATCCCGCAACCGGCGGCGTCCTCCAGAACGCGGCAGGCACCACGCCACCGCACACGCGCGTGGGGAAGAAGCACGCTTCGGCAGGGCGGCCGAAGCCGCGGCTCGGAATGCCATAAGCCCGGTGCTGGCGCGCTCGCGCTCGCCAGACCGGGCTTCAACTTCACGGACGCGGAGGGGCAGCCAGTCCGGGGGATAGGCAGTTGAAGCCCCATCGGCGAGGAGCGAGCCGGGATGGGGCTTCTGGCCCTTCGAGCCGCGGCTTCAGCCGCTCTGGCGACCGGGGTCCATCCGCCGCCCGCGGCGCACGATGATCTGCGACCCGTCCGCCACCAGCGCGGACCTTGGCGGCGCGGAGAGGGCCTCCACGAAGCCGGGGCCGTAGAGCGCGGCCACGTCGCAGTCGAGCGAGGCTGACTCGGCTCGCCACACGTTCCAGCGCGGGTGCTCCACCTGGTACTCCACGGTGCCGCCGTCGCGCTGGCGGGCGTATCCCCAGTAGTGCTCGGTGATGAACTCCTCCTCGGAGCCCTTCGCCAGCGGCCGCGCCGGCCCGCGCACCTCCGCGCGCACGGTGGACCAGCGCCCGCCGTGGCGCCATCCGTACTCCACCGTCCCGCCCGTCTCCACCGACAGGTCCACGCGGTGCCGCATGGGGAGCGCGACGTAGTTCTCGTTGTAGACCACGCGCGCCACCGCCGCGATGGCGAAACGGGGCACGATCTCCTTGACGAACACCACGCCGCGCCGCCACCCCTCCGGCCCGCGCCGCCGCACGTAGAAGCGCAGGTTCAGCTCCTCGAAGTCGCGGTGAAAGGGGATGGGGATGCCCAGCACCCGCGTGTCCAGGAACAGGAAACCGACCACGCTGGCGTACGTAACGCCGCCCCACGCGTCCAGCTCCGTTCCGGCGGGAACGAGCGGCCGCAGCAGGGCGGGGTCCACCTCGTAGTTCAGCATCACCAGCCAGCGCCATTGCGCCGTCAGAAAGGGCGCGGCGGGGCGGGCGTCCGTCACGGCAGCGTCTCTCTCGGCCGGGCTTCCGTCTGGGGCTGAATGCCCTCCAGCGTCTCCACCACGGCGGAATCGGGCACCGTCTCGTCGTTCGCCACGTCCGCGCCGGAGGCACACCCCGCCGCCAGCATGCCCACGCAGGCAATCCAGATGTGTCGCTTCATCGTCACCTCCGGGATACAGATGCCGGCCTCAGCCTGGCGCGCCCCGCCGCAGTGCGCAAGAAGCGGGGCGGGGTGGATCGGCTCCGCGTGTGGTGAACGAGAGCGCCCCGCCCGGAAGGACCGGACGGGGCGCGATGCGGATCGGCCGTGCGGAGGGTCAGAACTCGCCTTCGACGGGAAAGGTCTCGTTGACGGGGAAGCCGCAGAAGGTGCCGTTCACGGTGACCATCTGCGTTGCCGCGTTCAGCGCCGAGGCGATGTTCACCGCGCAGCGCCCGGAGGCGCCGCCTCGCGTCCAGGTAAAGGCGCCGGTCTCCGTCACCTGCAGTTCCGTGAGCCCCTCGGCGTCGCTCGCCATCGACATGTGGATGTCCAGGTCCGGGTCGCCCGTCATCCGGATGATGTCGCCGTTCTCCATGCGGTGCGCGCACGCGGCCGGGGCGGCGGAGATGTCGGCCGTCATCGACATCCCCATGGCGATTTCGTCGAAGCCGATGGTGATGGTGCCCGAAAGCGCCACGTTGCCGCTGGGGTCGCAAGGGACCGTCTCCTGAATGGGCACGGTGAAGGTGTTCTCCTCCGCGGACGTCACGTTGAACGAGCCGCCCGTAAGGCCGCCGCTGCTGGCCAGCCCAGACGCCATGCCGAACATGGCGCGGGCCAGCTCGGCGGCCTCGGCGGCGGTGAGCTCCGCGCTGCCGGAGGGCCCGGAGCCGCCGTCACAGGCGCTGGCGGCGAACAGGAGCGGAATCAGCAGGAGCTTGCGCATGGTAGGTCCGAAGAGCAGGGGATTTGCGGCTGGCGCTACGGGGAATCGTGCGGCGCCCTTGTCCCAATGATAACCGTAGATGGACGAACGTGCCACGGGTGCCACGGGGAACGGATGGGGTGAACGGGTGAACGTGGGGCGTGCGGCATGGGTGTGGGATCTCGCCCCCCGACCCCGGGCTAAAGCCCGGGTCTATGACGGCCACAAGCCACGTCTTTGCTCGTTCCTCGCAAAACGGGACTTCACCTGCTCGCGTAGGTTACGTCCGGCGTGCCCCTCCGTTCGCGCGGAGCGCCCATGGTGGTGAAGCCCCGCCGGGCAAGCGCAGCGCGCCCAGGGCGGGGCTTATGGCATTTACAGCCCCGGGCTTTAGCCCGGGGGTGGGCGGGGCGAGCGACACCCTCCCTCACCCGCTCCCTTCACCCCTTCACCCCTTCACCCCTTCACCCCTTCACCCCTTCACCCC
>DATABT010001102.1:0-5814 GCA_036259455.1 Longimicrobium sp.
GCGACCGCCCGCCGCCCCATCACCGTCCGCAGGCCGGACGGGGGATGAGGATGCGGCGCGGGTGGCCGCTCCTGGCGCTCGCCGCGACCGCGGCGGGCGCCGTCGGGATCCACGCGTCGGCGGAGAACGGCGCCCGCCAGCCGGCGCCGTTCGAATACCGCGCGGAGACGTGGCACGGCGTGCGCTTCGCCGTCGTACGCGCGGACCCGTCGCGGACGCACGTGCGGATGTACTGGCGCGACACCGCGGGGCGCGGCTACGGCAGCCAGGCCGCGCTTGCGCGGGCGCTCCGCGGCCGCGGCGAAACGCTGCTGGCGGCGACGAACGGCGGCATCTTCGAGCTGCATGCGCCGACCGGGCTGCACGTGGAGCGCGGGCAGGTGCTCGCGCCGCTGAACCTGCGCGCCGGGAGCGGCAACTTCTACGACACGCCCAACGCCGTCTTCTTCGTCACCCCCGGCGGGCGCGCGGAGATCGTGGAATCCAGCGCCGCGCAACCCCGCATCGCCTCCATGGCCGAGGCCACGCAATCCGGCCCCGCGCTCCTGCTGAACGGCCAACTGCCGGCGCGCTTCGCGAGCGCCACGACCGCGAACATGCTCACCGGCTCGCGCCACATCCGCAACGGCGTGTGCGTGGACGGCCGGGACGTGTACATCGTAAAGACGGACGATCCGCTCACCCGCGCGCACCTGGCCCTCTTCTTCCGCGACCGCCTGGGCTGCCGCGACGGCGTGTACCTGGACGGCTCGACCCCATCGTCGCTCCACGTCCCCGGTCGGCACCCGGAGAGCAAGACCGGACTGATGGGCATCCTGGCCGTCGTCGCGAAAAGCTGAACGCAGGGTACGCAGCGTTACAAAGAGAGTACGCGGAGAACCGACCACCGTTCTCCGCGTACTCTCTTTCAGGTTCATCGCGGATTTCGTTGCACGCACGAAGTCTGCGCCGTGAGCTGTCATTTCGAAAGAGGCGCCCACGAGGACTTGCCTCATGCAGGATCCTGTTGCGCCGACCGAGAAATCTACTCACCCACGCTCATGGCTGGCCGCAGGTCCCGGGACCCGCCTCCGATGCGCCGCACAGAAGCGGGTCGAGGACCGGGCCGTGGGCCGGATCACCAGCACGGGTGAGTAGATTTCTCAGTCGGCGCCATGGGAATCCTGCACGGGCCGAGTTCGTTGCGGGCGCCTCCTTCGAAACGACGGTTCGGCGTCGGGTCTGTTTACCTGCAACAAAATCGACGAAGAACCCTTTCTTCAACCTCTGCGTACTCTGCGTTGAAGTGCCTTTCCTACACCACCTCGCGCAGCCACCCCAGCAGGCTCTGCATGGTGAACCGCCAGTTGTTCTCCAGCAGCGGCACCGCTCCTTCCACGTCACCCGTGGACATCAGTTCCGCGATCTCGTCGTGCGCGCGGGTGCTGACGGGGATGTACCCCGCGTTCTGCATGTACGCGTACTCGTAGCGCCGGATCACCGACTTCAGCCCGGCGATGAGGCCCATCAGGTACTCGTTTTCGCACGGCTCCAGGAGCGTGCGGTGCCACTCGCCGTCCAGGTCGATGCGCCGCTCGGGATCGTCCTCCCCCTCCAGCGCCGCGTTGATGCGGTCCAGCTCGGCGCGGCGGGCGGCGTCCAGCGGGCCGGAGCCGCGCAGCGCCAGCACCTCCAGCGTCCACAGCACCGGGTAGGCGTCGCGCACCTCGCTCACGCGCAGCGGCTTGACGAAGAAGCCGCGCCCGATGTCGGCCTCCAGGAACCCTTCGCGCTCCAGCCGCAGCAGCGCCTCGCGTATGGGGGTGCGGCTCACGCCCAGCTCGCGCGCGAGCGCCGTGTCGCTGATGCGCGCGCCGGGCTTGAGCTCGTCGCGAAGGATGCGGTCGACGATGGCGTGGTGAACCTGGTCGCGCAGCGGAACGCGGGTGATGGCCCGGCCGCGGCGCGCGCCCGACGTGCCGGCCGCGTCTGCGAGGATAGTCATCCGGAATAGCGCCTGGGGGGAAACACACCTGAGCCGACAAGATCGTCGCACATTCCGCCCGCCGCAACCGGGCGCCACGTCACGTTTGTCACGGATACCGCGGATCGGCCGCGCCGGACGCCGCTTTCCCGCACCTTCGTCCCCTCGTACCTTCGTACCTTCGTACCGCCGTCCCACTCTCGCACTCTCGCACACTCCTCCATGTCCGGCGAGATCAGCCCGGGGCACGTGACGCGGCATCGCTGTCGTCCGCGACCTGAACACCGCCCGGTCCCCATCCATCGATCTCCCATGACCACGCTCATCCCCCGGTCACTGGCCGTCCTTACGGCCGCGCTGCTTTCGCTCGCCGCCTGCGGCCCCGGCCCGTCCACCGACTGGGCGCCGGTCACCGTTGCCGGGCTCACGCTGGACTCGCCCGGCCGCCTGGTGCAGATCAGCACCGAAGTGCCGGCGGCCATGGACCCCGCCGTGCGCGCCGCCGTGCAGCGCATCGACAGCTATGGCCGCAGCGTGGGCCAGGCGGAGGTGCGCGTCTCGCGCGTCATCTACCAGCCGACCGCCGTTCTCAGCCTGCGCGGCGCGGCCCAGGGTGCCGTGGACGCCGTGCGCGGCAACCCGGCCATCGGCGGCCTGACGCACACGCACGCGGCGGCCGAGATGTCGGGCATCCCCGCCATCCGCACCTCCACGCGCTTCACCGTGCGCGACAACCCCGCCCTGGGAGAGATGCTGACCGTGCTGCGGGGCCAGACGCTGTGGCAGGTGCAGGTGCTCGGCCCGGCCGGCCCCCAGACCGAAACCCTCGCCCGCCGCGTGATGGACTCCGTGCGCCTGGAGCCCGCGCCGGCGTGATCACCGCACGAGCACTCCCGGCGTCATCCTGCGTCGTCCGGCGCCGCGCGCACCTGCCATGAAAGCCGCCCACCCCGCGGCGGTCATTTCGAAGGAGGCGCCCGCGTGATCGCCGCCGGTGCAGGAACCCCTGGGCCGGCTGGGAAATCCACGCACCCGTGCTGGTGACCCGTCTTCTCGCCCGCACAGAGTTCTTGCCCTGAGTTCCCCGTGGCAGACGGTCATCCGCAGCCCCTCGCCCGGGATGACGTCACCGGGGACCGGCGGATCGATCGCGCCGCCCACCCGCCGTTACACGTCATCGTTACAATTCGATCATTGCACGTGTGGCGTGTGCGGACACATACTTGCGATGTGTTTTCGTTACACGGTGGCACGCTCCGCCCGTCTCGCTCTCGCGCCGTTACAAAGCACCCTCTCTTGCTGATGCGCGCACAGGAACAGACCGTCCCGGCCGATGAACAGCCGGAGGCCCCGGCCCCGTCCGGCCCGCGGCTGCACGCCGTTCCCGCCATCACGCCGCAGCTGCCGAAGGCCGTAAAGCCGCAGGACGTGCCGCCGGACGCCGGCCTGGACCATCCGTCCCTCTACTTCAACCGCGAGCTGGGGCTGCTGGACTTCAACTGGCGCGTGCTGCACCAGGCCCGCGACGCCCGCGTGCCGCTGCTGGAGCGCGTCCGCTTTCTCGCCATCACCTCCAGCAACCTGGACGAGTTCTTCCAGAAGCGCGTGGGCGGCCTCAAGCGGCAGCTGGGCGCGGGCGTGCAGACGCCGTCGCTGGACGGCCGCATGCCCGGCGAGCAGCTGGCCTTCATCGCCGAGGCCGCGCAGGAGATGTACGCCGCCATCACCCACGCGTGGGACCAGGAGCTGCGCCCCCTGCTGCGCAGCGAGGCGAACGTCGTCATCGCCGACTTCGCGGACCTGGAGGGCGCGCAGCAGAAGGAGCTGAACCGCTACTTTCGCGAGAACATCTATCCCGTCCTCACCCCGCTGGCCGTCGATCCCGGGCACCCCTTCCCCTTCATCAGCAACCTGAGCCTGTCGCTGGCCGTGCTGATGCGCCACGGCGCGCGCAACACCATGCACTTCGCGCGGCTCAAGGTGCCCACCACGCTGGGCCGGTGGGTCGCCGTTCCCGGCGGCACGCACAGGCATCACGTGATCCCCGTGGAGCAGCTCATCCAGGCGAACGTGGCCGAGCTGTTTCCGGGGATGGAGATCGTGAGCGCCAGCGCCTTTCGCGTCACCCGCAACGCCGACGTGGACCGCGACGACGACGACGCCGAGGACCTGCTGGAGATGATCAGCGAGGAGCTTCGCGAGCGCCGGTTCGCGCCCGTGGTGCGGCTGGAGGTGGAGGGGGGAATGCCGCGCGAGGTGCGCGACCTGCTCATCCGCGAGCTGGAGCTGGAGAACGCCGACGTCTACGAGGCCGCCGAGCTGGTGGACCACGCCGACTGCATGGCCTTCGCGGAGCTCGATCTCCCCGCCTTCAAGTACGAGCCGTGGGACCCCGTCACCCCCGAAGCACTGCAGCACGAGGGCGAGACGGAGGACGAGCGCAACCTGTTCGCCATCCTGCGCCACGCCGACCTCCTCGTCCATCACCCGTACGAGTCGTTTACCGCCAGCGTGCAGCGCATGCTCAACGAGGCGGCGGACGACCCGGCGGTGCTGGCGATCAAGATGACGCTCTACCGCACGGGCGTGCAGTCGCCCGTGGTGCAGGCGCTGCTGCGCGCGGCGGAGCGGGGCAAGCAGGTGGCCGTGCTGGTGGAGGTCACCGCGCGCTTCGACGAGGCCAACAACATCGTCGGGGCGCAGATGCTGGAAGACGCCGGCGTGCACGTCACCTACGGCCTGGTGGGCTACAAGACGCACTCCAAGGTGACGCTCGTCGTTCGCCTGGAAGATGGGCGGCCGCGCACCTACTGCCACATCGGCACCGGCAACTACCACGCGAAGACCACGCGCCTGTATACGGACCTGGGCCTGCTCACCGCCAACCGGGAGATCGGCGCGGACCTGGTGAACTTCTTTCACTTCCTGACCGGCTACGCGCCCGACCAGCACTACGACCGGCTGATCGTGGCGCCGCGCGACATGCGGCGGGTGGTGGAGGAGCGCATCCACCGCGAGGTGCAGGCCCAGCGCGAGGGCGGCCGCGGGCGCATCGTGGCCAAGATGAACGCGCTGGACGACAGCGGCATCATCCAGGAGCTGTACCGTGCCTCGCAGGCCGGCGTGCAGGTGGACCTCATCGTCCGCGGGCACTCGCGGCTGCGGCCGGGGCTGCCGGGATACAGCGAGAACATCCGGGTGATCAGCATCCTGGGCCGTTTTCTGGAGCACGACCGCGTCTTCTACTTCCACAACGGCGGCGACCCGGAGATCTTCATCAGCAGCGCCGACTGGCGGGGACGCAACCTCACCGAGCGGGTGGAGACGATGGCGCCCGTGCTGGACCCCGCGCTGCGCGAGCGGCTGGTGGAGATCCTGCACTACGCGCTGAACGACAACCGCCTCGCGTGGGACCTGCGCCCCGACGGCCAGTACGTGCAGCGCCGCCCCGCCCCCGGCGAGCCCGAGGTCAACTACCAGGAGATGCTGATGCGCGACGCGCTCAGCCGCAGCCGCACGCCCTCCACCGCGCGGCCGTGGGAGCTCACCGTTTGAGTGCGGAAGTGTGCGGAAGTGCGGAGATGCGAAACGTCACGCGGCGGGCGCGGACGGAAGTAGAGAGGACGGAGGTGATGCTGGAGCGTTCTCAATCTGCGGTCATCTGCGGTGGAAAGTCCGTAGGGACGAGGTGGTCGTCCGTGCGGCGCCTGCTCGCCGTGAGGAGGACCACGACAATCCAGCCCTCGAACCACTCGTGCGATCACTCGACGCGCAACGCGCGCAGGATGGCTTGATGCCTTCGCGCCTTCCCCATGGAAGGCGGAGGAGAAGCGGGAGGACGCGGAGAACAG
>DATABT010001103.1:0-14780 GCA_036259455.1 Longimicrobium sp.
AACGCCGCCGCGCGGGGCCCACCGGGTGCTGCGGCGCCTGGCTGCTGCGCTGCCACGGGGGCGGGGGGCGCTTCCGGATGTTGTGCATGGCGGCATTCCTCCATCATGATTTTCCGCGTCGGGGCGCCGTTTTTCACCGCGCCCTCGGGGTCCCTGAAAGCGTGCAAGTCCAGTGCCACCAAGCACATATGTTTGTGGCCGCACAACGCGGTTGCCAGAAAGGTGGAACCTTGCGCATCTTTCAGGCATAGCACTTCCCCGCAGTGCCGCCGTCCCGGCCCCGCCCTTGTCCCGCAGCGAGAAGGACCGATGAGATCTCCCGGACGCTTTCTGCTCTTCGTGCTGCTGGTCGTCGTGGGCGTCAAGCTCTCCGAGCAGGCGTACGCCCTGGTGGCCTTTCGGGACGAGCGGGTGCAGGCGCGCGACCTGCGCGCGCGGCTGCTGGAGACGGGGGTGGAGCTGGTGGGCGCGCGCGTGGAGGCCGACAGCCTGCGCCGCGTGATCGATGCCGAGGACGCGCAGCTGGAGCGCGAGCTGCGCGTCGTCCAGCGATTTCACCGCCAGGCGCGGCGCGGCCCCATGACGCCCGAGGCGTACGCCGAGTACAGCGACAAGCTGTCGCGCTACAACCTGCACGTCGTGAACCGCAACGCCATCCTGCGCCGCCTGGAGGCGCTGCACGACCGGCAGCACGTGGCGGTGACGCGATACAACCTGCTCGCCGACAGCCTGCACGCCCTGGCCGTGGAGATGGGCCAGCCGTACTACCAGGTGCCCACGGCGCTGGAGGCCGCCGCCGAGGCCCGCGAGCGCGAGGGTGTTACGCCGTGGGGAGTGCGGAAGTGCAGAAGTGATGATGAACGGAAGGGGGATGATCCGCGGTGGATCGTCCCCTCTGGCGTTTTAAGGCCCTCCCCCGGCGCCGCCTGAGAGCGCGAAGCCCCGCCGGGCGAGCTCCGCGAGCCCAGGGCGGGGCTTGTGGCCGTTATAGCCCCGGGCTTCAGCCCGGGATGGGCGGGCGGATGAACCCAGCCGACGCGATTCGGCCTCTCCCCTCTGCGCGAGGAGCGAGCGGGGCCGGGGGAGGGGTCCAAACCCCCTCGGGAACGCTCCTTGAATCGCGGTGCGCGCCATGGCGGCGAGAACGGCGCGAAGGCCAGCGAAGAAGAGGGCGGCGGAGCGTCCCTGGCGGCGGGTGGGAACGCCGGAAACGGGGTTCACCTACCTGCGCGGCGACGGCAAGCCGCTGCGCAGTGAGCCCGCGCTCGCCCGCATCAGGAAGCTGGCGATTCCCCCCGCGTGGACGGAGGTGCACATCAGCCCCGACCCCGCGGCCAAGGTGCAGGCCTACGGGTTCGATGCCGCCGGCCGCAAGCAGTACCGCTACCATCCCGACTCCGTCGCCACAGGCGCGAAGCGCAAGTACCGCAAGCTGCTGGAGTACGCGCGCGCCATCCCCCGCCTGCGGGAAGCGACGGAGCGGCACCTGCGCCAGTCCGGCGTGGGCCGCGACCGCGTGCTGGCCACGGTGGTGCGCCTCATCATGCGCGGCTTCTTTCGCATCGGCAGCGAGCGGTACGCCGTCAGCAACAAGACCTTCGGCATCGCCACGCTGCAGAAGAAGCACCTGAGCATCGAGGGGAACAACCTGGTCTTTCGTTACGTGGGCAAGAAGTCCATCGACCAGCGTTCCGTGGTGGCCGACACCCCGCTGGTGGAGGTGATGGAGGAGATCCTCGAGCTCCCCGGCAAGCGCCTGTTCCAGTTCGTGGACGACGACGGCAAGGTGCGCCCGGTGACGGCGGCGGAAGTGAACGCCTACATCAAGCAGATCGTGGGCGAGCGCTACACCAGCAAGGACATCCGCACCTGGGGCGGCACGGTGCGCATGGCCACCATCCTCAGCGACCTGGGGCCGCCCAGGAACGAGCGGGAGGCAAAGAAGAACCTGGTCCTCGCCTGCAAGCTGGTGTCCTCCGAGCTGGGGAACACCCCGTCCGTCTGCAGGAGCGCGTACGTGCACCCGTCGGTGATGGATCGTTACGCGGAAGGAAAAACCATCGCGCCGCTGATGCGCGAGGCCCCGCGCGAGGACGAGCAACCCGGCCGCTATTATCCGGAGGAGGCGGCCCTGATGCGCTTTCTGCAGCGCTGGGGCTGATCGTCGCGTCTCGCCCGCCGGCAAAATCCTACCCTCACGCGCGTTCTGGCTCCAACCTCCCGGCTACGGGCGGCATCGGACCTCCACGTGGTCGGTCCTCCATCCCACGATCTCGCAATCTCCATGCTGAACAGGCTGAAGATTCCTCTTGCCGGCGCGGCCCTGCTCGCCTCCACGCCCGTTGCCGCGCAGGTGGATCTGCGCGCCGCGCGCGAGTCGCTGGGCGCCGCCGACCGCGCCTTCTCCGCTGCCTCCGATTCGCGCGGGCTGCAGGCCGCGCTGGTGCCGTTGATGGCGGATTCCGCGTACGTGCTGGTTCCCGGCGCCGTCCTGGCGCAGGGGCGCGACGCCGCCTCCGCCGCGCTGGCCAGCGGGCCCTTCGCCGGCGTGCGGATGCGCTGGGAGCCCATTCGCGCGGACGTGTCGGCGGACGGGCGCAGCGGGTACTCCTACGGCGGCGGCACGCGCACCACCGCCGACGGCACCACGACCCACGCGCGCTACGTCGCGTTCTGGCGGCGCGAGGGGGACGCGTGGAAGGTGACCGCGTTCCACTTCAACGCGAACCCGCAGCCCGTCGCGCCGCCGCCCGCCGGCTTCTTCCCGGAGCCCCCGGCGGCGGGCTCGGCGCCGGCCGGCGTGGACGTGGCGGCGGCACTCGAGCAGATCATGCAGGCGGACCGCGACTTCGCCGCGCTGTCGATGCGGGAGAACGCGGGCGTGGCGTTCGGCGCGTTCGCGGCGCCGGACGGGGCCATGCTGGGCGGCGAGTACGGCCCCGAAGCCATCCGCACCGCGTTCAGCGGGGGCGGCGGCACGCTGGAGTGGGGCCCCGTGGGCGGCGAAATGGCGGCCAGCGGCGACCTGGGCTACACCGTCGGGATCGCCACGCGGCGGGGGGATGACGGGCGCCCGGCGGGATACACCAAGTACATCACCATCTGGCGCCGCCAGCCCGACGGCCGGTGGCTCTGGATCGTGGATGGGGGCAACCCGCGCCCAGGGGATCAGTAGTCGGGCGACAGAGACGTCATCCTGAGTCATGCGGCGCTGCGCGCCCCCGTCGGATGAAAGTCGCTCGCGCCGCCGCTGTCATTTCGAAGGAGGCGCCCACGTGATCGCTGCCGGTGCAAAAACCCGTGGCGCCGACTGAGAAATCTACTCACCCGTGCTGGTGACCCGTGTCGCTCCGCCCTGACTCGGCGTTTCTTTCCCTTCAGCGAGCGGCGCACGTAACTCAAACGTGCGCAGCGGCTTGGGCGGGAGCGATGTACAACGCCCGTCTCTACTCTCGCACGATGCCGTCGATGAGCGCGGCGGCGCGCTCCAGGCAGGCGAGGTCGGCGGAATCCAGCGCGCGCAGGCGCTCGGCCAGCGAGTGAACGCGGCGCGCGCGGCCCTCCTCCAGCATTCGGCGGCCGGCGTCGGTGGCGCGCAGGCGCACGGAGCGCCGGTCGTCCGGGTGCGGCCCGCGCTCCACCAGCCCGTCGCGCTCCAGGTTGCGCACGATGCGCGTCATCGAAGGCGGCCGCACCTGCTCCGCCTGCGCCAGCTCCCCCAGCGTTCGCGCCCCGCCGAACACCAGCACCGACAGCGCGGACAGGTGCGGCGCCGTTACCCCGGACGCGTCGTCCTGGCGGCGAAGACGGCGCAGCAGGTGGATGCTGGCCGTGTGCAGCCGGTCCGCGAGCCGCTCCGCCCGCGCGTCCGCATCCCCCGCATCCGAAAGTATTGCGTCCGTGTCGATCATGATCTACAGTATATTTAGTTTTGCTAACGAATCAAGGTCCACGTTCAGGGGATGGATGATGATGAGCGTAGCGACGCGGATGATCGACGCCGTGAAGGCGGGCGACGCGGATGCCCTGCGGTCGATCCTGGAGAGCGCGCCGGATGCCGCCACCGCGCGAGCGGAAGGTGGAGACAGCCCGCTGATGCTGGCCCTGTACATGGGCCGCCGCGAGCTGGCGGAGGTGATGATGGCGCACGGCCGCCACCCCGACGCCGCCGAATGCGCCGCCCTGGGACACGTGGACCGCCTGCGCGCCGCGCTGGACGCGCAGCCCGACCTGCCGACGCGCCTGACGCACGACGGGTGGACGCTGCTGCACCTGGCCGCCTTCTTTGGCCGCGTGGATGCGATGCGGCTGCTGCTGGAGCGCGGCGCGGATCCGAAGGCGCTCTCCACCAACACGTTGCGCAACACGCCGCTGCACGCCGGCATGGCGGGGCCCAACGCGCTCGGAGCCGCGCGCGTGCTGGTGGATGCCGGCGTGGACGTGAACGCGCGCCAGCACGGCGGATACACGGCGCTGCACGCGGCCGCGCAGCACGGGCGGATGGACCTCGTCGATCTGCTCCTCGCCGCCGGCGCCGACGCCGGCGTGGCGGCGGACGATGGCCGCCGCGCCGCCGACTTCGCGGCGGAGAAGGGGCACGCGGGGGTCGCGGAGCACCTGCGCGCCCGCGGCGGCGCCGTGTGACGCCACAAACGCGCGATTGACGGGGTAGGACGGCCGCGGTAGAGTTCGCCCGTTCACCCGTTCTCGCAGGTTTCGCAGGCTCTCATGCAGGTACGCAGCGTTCTCCTGGTCCTGGCGCCCATGGCGCTGGCCGCGTGCTATCCGCGCCAACCCGTGGCGCCCCCCCCCGCGCCTCCGCCTCCGCCTCCGCCCGTCGTCGTCGTCGATCCCGCGGCCGAAGCCGTGACGCGGTTGCAGCGCGCCCGGCGCGCCTACGACGAGGGCGTGCGCCTGGGCCGCCAGAGCCGCTGGGCCGAGGCGGCGGACCGCTACCGGCTGGCGGTGGAGAACGTGCCCAACGAGGTGCGCTACCACATGGCGCTCTCCGACGCGCTGCTGGCGATGGGGCGCGAGTGGGAGGCCGCGGACGCGCTGCAGGCCGGCATTCGCGTGGAGGAACAGGGCCCCAACCCCAACCACCGCGTGCTGGCGGTGGATTACGAACGCCTGATCCGCCTGCTGACCCGCCTGAACCGCCTGGACGAGGCGCGCGAGGCCGCCCGGCGCCAGGCCCAGCACCGTCGCCTGCGCGACGCCGCCGTGCCGAACTGAGGAAAAAGCACTCACGCAGAGCAGCAGAGCGGCAGAGCAGCAGCGGTTTCCTCCGCTTCTCTGCCTCTCCGCTGCTCTGCGTGAGTGCTTTTCAGGATCTCGCGGTCAGGCGGCAGCCCGCTCGGCGGGACGGGAGCCGTTGACGAGCGGAATCACTGCTGCTGAGTCAGTCGAACACGGTGCCGGGCCTCACACTGCAGCAGATCCGCGACTTGGCAGGCGGGCGCCCCGATCATCCGGCGCGCCCGCGTGCTGTTCATCCACCGCCGATCCGCCGGTCAGAACGCGTAGCCGACGACCAGGCGCAGGGTGGGGTAGGCGAGGGTGACGTCGTCATCATCAATGTCCTCGTCCAGGATGAACAGGCGCTTGGCGCCGATGCCGGTGCCCACCATCACCTGGTTGCGCGCGCCCAGCAGCCAGTTGTAGTCCAGCTCGATGCCGGCGCCCAGGGTGTTCAGGCGGCCCGTGTCCTCGCCGTCCACGGTCGTAAGCTCGCCGGACAGGCCGGTGTAGCCCAGCGACCCGCCGATGGAGAAGCCCTGCAGCCGCGACTCGCCGGGGTAGTAGCGCAGCCTGGCGTCGACCGTCGTATACGAAAGCTCGCCGCTGGACTCGGAATCGGTGAACCCCGTGTCCCAGTAGGTGCCCGCGACGCCCACGCTGGTGTGGCGGCCCACCGAGCGCTCGAACTCGCCCATGTACACGCCGAACACGGCGCCGATGGGGTTGATGGAAAGCACCTGGCGCGGCGACTCCTGCGCGGCGGCGGCGGACGAAGAGAGGGCGAGGCCAAGGGCCGTGAGGGTCAGGGAGAAACGCTTGAACATGATGTTATCCTCGGACGTAGCCGGTGGGTGGCCGTACCTCCACGGCGGGCGCCGGGAGCGGACAGGCGCGCTCCTCCAGGGCAAGCGCGGCGCCGTGACGCTGGCCGTCATCCAAGTGTTCGCTCTTCATATGTTTGCGTGGTGTGACGCCGCATCTGCTCGATCTCTGCCTGTCACCCCGGGAGGACGGATGTCGAGAGAAGCTGTCCGACAGTGCAACCCGACTTGCCGCAGGGCATCGCATCCGCAGATTCACCACGAGGAGTGACGATCGCAACCCCTGGAGATGGACGATGGAAGTGATCAACCTGGCCCGGAAGCTTTCGCTGTTCAATGACCACTGGCACCCGCGCATCGTGGGCGAGCTGAACGGGCAGCACGTAAAGCTGGCCAGGCTGCAGGGCGAGTTCGTGTGGCACGACCACGCGGACGAGGACGAGCTCTTCCTGGTGCTCAAGGGGCGCCTGCGGATGGAGTTCCGCGACCGCACGGTGGAGCTGGGAGAGGGGGAGATGCTGATCGTGCCGCGCGGCGTGGAGCACCGGCCCATCGCGGAGGAGGAGGTGCACGTCCTCCTCTTCGAGCCCGCGTCCACCAAGCACACGGGCGACGTGGAGCACGCGCTGACGCGGCATCAGCTGGAGCACATCTGACCGCGCCCGCACCGCCGGTTGCTCCTCGGCTTTCACGTAGGCGACGAGGTCGTGCACGCGGACGAGATGTTCGGCCACTCGGCCTCGCTCGGCCTTCTCTTCCACCGCACGGAGGACGTGAAAGACGCGTTGCGCGGCGCCGGATTCGGCGAGGTGGAGACGATCGTCCGCGATCCGTATCCCGAGGAACATCCCACCCGCCGCGGGTAGTCTTCGCGCACAAGCCATCCTGACGCGCCGGATGGGATCGGTCGCCAGCGGCGGGCGTGGATGAAACATTCGATCATCCCACCCCGTCCGCCCCGCCAGGACAATCCGCACCCCTTCCCGCAGGTGATCCCGTGAAGCCCTCCCGCCTGCTCTTCGCCCTGGCCGCGATTCTCGTCCTGGCCGTGCCCGCGGCGGCCCAGCGGCCGGATTCCGCCAACGCCGCGCTCTGGCTGCGCGGCGTGTGCCCGGGCACGCGCGAGGTGCGGATCGAAACCATGGACGGCGACCGGGTGCGCGGCTACTGCGGCCCCATCGAGAACGCGCAGCTGCGGGTGAAGCTCGGCCGCGACGAGCAGGTGGTGCCGTTCCGGGACGTGGAGAGCATCTGGGTGCGGCAGCGCGCGTCCGGGGAGGGCGCCACGGTGGGCGCGCTGATCGGCGCGCTGGCGGTGGGCGGCGCGGGGGCATTCCTCGCGAGCAGCCTGTGCGAGTTCGAGAGCGACTGCATGGATGGCGTTGTGCTTTTCGGCCTGGGCGGCGCCGCGGTAGGGGGCACCGCGGGCGCGCTGCTAGGCGCCGTCCTCGGCAGCACGACCAGGAGCTGGCGGCGGATCTATCCCTGACGTGATCGCCCCGCGTAGCACGTCGTTGCGCAGAAAAAAGACGAGGACGCGGCAAGACTTCATCCGCGTCCTCGTTCTTTTCCCCCGCGTCTGCTGCGTGACCTACCCCTGGCGGTTGCGGAGGATCCTGAGGAAGGAGCGGCCGCGCAGCTCCTCCAGCGTGAGGCCCGTCATCTCCCGCGCCTCGTCTTCCGTGAGCGCGCCGCTGTTGATGCCGCGCGCGAAGTAGTTCAGCAGCCCCTGCCCCGTGGCGGCGTCGTCGAACACGTCGCCGACGAGCGTGGCTTGCGCGGCCTTTTCCACGAAGTTGCGCAGCCGCTGCGCCGCCAGGTCCAGCCCCTCCAGGAAGAACGCGAACACGGCGGCGTAGCGCGTGGGCAGCTGCGCCGGGTGCAGGTCCCATCCCTGGTAGAAGCCGTGGACCAGCGAGTGGCGCACGTCGTCGTAGTGCATGCGCCAGGCGCGGTGCACGCTCTCGCGGTTTTCGCGCACCTGCGCGTCCGTCAGCGACTCGCCGCGGTGTACGGGGACGGGCATCACCGTCGTGGAGCCGTCGGAGAGCCAGACGCCGGTGCCGGCGAACGCCACCTGCATGGCGTGGCGCGCGTAGTCGCACGCGGGATGGCGCATGCGCTGCTGCGACGCCGTGACCCCCACGCCGGCCGTGTAGTCGTACGTGCCGAAGTGCGCGGCCGTCATCCGCCCGCCGGCCGCGTCCAGGAACGCCGGGAGCGCGCACCGCCCGCCGGCGCCGATGATGGCCTGCGGCACCTCCACCATCAGCTCGAACTTCAGCGTCCCGTCCGCCAGCCCCAGCGCCCCCTCCAGCCGCTCCAGCACGGCAACGAAGTAGGCCACCTGCTCCGGCACCGTCACCTTGGGGAGCGTTACGATCCAGTTCTCCGGCAGCCGCCCGCCCGTCCGGCGGACGAGCGCCGTCAGCAGCAGGTCCAGCGTGCGGATGCTGCGGCCGCGCAGCTCCTCGTTCAGCGGCTTTACGCGCATGCCGATGAACGGCGGCAGCGTGCCGGATTCCATCCCCCGCGCCAGCTCCTCGGCCACGCGCACGGCGTCGGCGTCTTCCTCGGGGTCGGGACGGTTGCCGTAGCCGTCCTCGAAGTCGATGCGAAAGTCCTCCACCGGCTCTCGGCGCAGCTTCTCCGCCACCCGCGCGTACACCGTGTCCGCGAACGGCCCGGCGGGAAGGCCGACGGCTTCGGCCAGCGTGGCCGCGTCGGGGGCGTACTCCTGCAGCGCGCGCACGGCGATCTCGCCCAGGCGGCGCGTGGACCCGGCGTTGAACAGCTGCGCGCCACCGTACACCACGTGCACGGGCTGCCGCCGCCCCGACTCGCCCGGGTAGCGCGCCGCGAAGGCGGTGTTCGCCTCCCGCAGCGGCGCCGCGGCCAACGCGAGATCGTCCTCCGACAGGGTTCTGCTGGACATGGATTCTGGATGCGAAAACGTAAGGCGCGCGGCAGCCGGTGCGCCGCGCGCGGATTGGTTCGTAGCGTCCGCCCTCCGGATGGATCCGGTCCCTGGAGGATCGCGGCGGAGTCAGCCCTGCCCCCTCCGCGTCCCCGCCAGGCACGCGGCCACGTACGGCGCCTCGATGCGGCGGCACGCGGACTCCGCCTCGCCGCGCGCGGGGTGGGCGAGGGCCAGCCGCTCGCCGATCATGTCGTAGCAGCGGGCCCTGGCCTCCGCCGGCACCCGCGCGCAGAAGGCGATGCCGGGTTCGATGGACCAGTCGAGGTCGGTAAAGTACTCCACACCGCCCAGCAGGCAATCCGCCAGGTACGCGCGGTTCCGCAGGCCGCAGGCGTCGATCATCGGCTCCGCGTCGCCGCCCATGGCACCCAGGTACTGCTTGCCGAAGCCGCGGTAGCAGTCGCGCGCCGCGGCCGCGGGCGCCGCGTCGCACTCCGTGAGCACGGCGTCGGCGTCGTCCCCGTGAACAAAGAGGAGCGCGATGGGCTGGTAGGCCCAGCACGACGGCTGATGGCGCGCGTCCACCTCCGCGCACAGCCGCCGCAACTCCGCGTTTGAGAGACGGCCGCCCTTCTTCCGCGCGCCGTGTTCGCCGTGCCCGCCGCCGCCGTGCGCGCCGTGCTGGTGCCTCGCAGCCGGCGCCTCGTCCGTGGACGAGGCGCCGATGGCGCGGATCGTCCGCTCCATGAACACGCCATCCTGGCACTCGCGCCGGCCGCGCGGCGAGCCCAGCGCGTCGCACAGGGGGAGCGCCTGCCGGTAGTCGCCGCCGTAGCGCACCATCAGCCCGTGCCCCAGGCCGTGCCAGCACTCCAGCGCCTCGTATCCGGGCCGCCCCGCGCGTGCCGTGCAGATGCCATCCACCGTCGACGCGTCCACCGTGGCGCCGTGGGCGAACAGCCCCTCCAGCGCGCCGTGATAGCATCCGCTCTGAAAGACGGGCGTGCACTCGACCAGGATGGAGATGTCGCCGCGGGCGGCGGCGGCAAAGCGGCCGAGCGCGTGGGCCAGTTCGTGCCCACGGCCGGCCGCCGCCTGGTCGCGCGCGGCCAGCGCACCCAGGCTGTCCAGCCCCTCGCGGATGCCCCGGTCACGGGTGATGACGAACAGCGAGTCGATGGACGGATCGCCGTTCGCCACCCGCGTCCACGCCGCCGCGTCGGTCACCGGCGCGGAGTCCGCGTTGGGGGTCAGCGGCACGGGCGTGTCGTCGCGGTCCACGCGCTGGCATCCCGCGGCCAGCACGAGTGCCGCGACCGGCGCCAGGCGGACGAGGGTGGCGCGGCGGATCCGGGACGGGGACGCGGTGCGAATCATCATCCTCAAACCAGCGGCGGTGCCGCTCATCCGTTGTAAATGGGGCCCTGCCGCTCGCGGTACAGCTCCAGCACCGCGGCGGCCTCGTCGCGCAGCATGCCGTGGACCACCTGGATGCCGCGCGCCTCCAGGTACGCGTACGACTCCGGGAAGACGGGCCCCTCGTCGAAGCCCAGGCGCAGCGCGTCTTCGCGGCCGGCGCCGCAGACCAGGCGCCGCACGCCGCTCCACAGGGTGGCGCCCAGGCACATGGCGCACGGCTCGCAGCTGGTCACCAGCTCGTACGAGGGACCGCCCTCGCGCCGCAGGGTGAAGCACTCCAGCCGCGCCTGCGCCATCATCGTGGCCAGCGTCTCCGCGTGCAGGGTGCAGTTGTTCAGCCGCACCACGCTGTTCATCCCCACCGCCACCAGGCGCCCGCTCTCCGATTCGAAGATCGCCGCGCCAAATGGGCCACCGGTGCCGCGCTCCACGTTCTCGCGCGACAGGGCGACGGCCAGCCGCATCCGCTCCTCGTCCGTGGCGTACGCGTGCTCCCAGTCCACGGCGCTCCGCACCCAGTCGGGGTAGTCCACGCGGATGGGAGGGATGTGGGACGGGAGGGCGTTCATCAGCGGCAATCCGGCAGTCGGAAAGGGATCGGGCGACGGGGCGGGAAACGTACGTGTTCCGACGGAATTCATCGATCGGCGGGGTGGGGGGTCCATTGCGCGTTCCGGCGCGGATGGGTTATCTGTTGTGGATTCCGCCCCGACGCGCAACCCGCAGCAGCACTCCCGTGAGCACATCCGTAGGCCGCAACGTGCCGCGCAAGGACGGCATCCCCAAGGTAACCGGCGCCGCCCTTTACGTCGACGACCTTCGCTTTCCGGGGATGCTGTACGGCCGCACCATCCGTTCCACCATCTCCCGCGGCCGCATCAAGTCCATCCGCCTGGACTTCGACACCACCGGCTTCACCATCGTCCAGGCGAAGGACGTCCCCGGCGAGCGGTGCAACTACGTGGCGCTGATCGAAGACGACCAGCCGTTCCTGGCCGCGCACGAGATCAACCACGTCGCCGAGCCCATCCTCCTGCTGGCCCACGAGGACCGCGACGTCCTGAACGCCGCGAAGGTGGAGATCGAGTACGAGCGCGACATTCCCGTGATGGACCCCGAGGCCTCGCCCGTGGTCTTCAAGGAGATCCGCATCCGCAAGGGCAACGTGGACAGGGCGATGGAGACGGCGGAGGTCATCGTCGAAGGCACCTACCGCACCGGCCACCAGGAGCACGTCTACATCGAGACCAACGGCGTGATCGCCGTCCCCGAGGCCAACGGGGGGATGACGGTGCACGGGTCGCTGCAGTGCCCCTACTACGTCCACAAGGCGCTCAAGGCGCTGCTGGACCTGCCGGACGCAAAGGTCCGCGTGGTCCAGACGGAGACGGGCGGCGGGTTCGGCGGCAAGGAGGAGTACCCGTCCGTCATCGCCGGGCACGCCGCGCTGCTGGCGCGAAAGGCGGGCCGGCCGGTGAAGATGGTGTATGACCGCGAGGAGGACATGGTGGCCACCACCAAGCGCCACCCGTCCATCATCCGCCACCGCACCGGCCTCACCCGCGACGGGCGCCTGGTCGCCATGGACATCGACGTGCTGATGGACGGCGGCGCGTACGTCACCCTGAGCCCCGTCGTCCTTTCCCGCGGCTGCATTCACGCCGCCGGTCCGTACCGCTGCGACCACGTGCGCACGGCCGGCCGCGCGGTGATGACCAACACGCCGCCCAACGGCGCCTTTCGCGGCTTCGGCGCGCCCCAGACGCAGTTCGCCATGGAGGTGCACATGGAGCGTATCGCCGAGGCGCTGGGCATGGACCCCGTGCGCCTCCGCGAGATCAACGCGCTCGTTCCCGGCGACACGACGGCCACCGGCCAGCGGATGGGCGAGGACTGCAGCGCGCTGGAGGTGCTGCGGACCGCGGTGGAACGCAGCGACTTCCACCGCAAGCGCGCGGAGTACGCCGGGACGAACAGGGGGATCGGCCTCGCCCTCTTCTACCACGGCTCGGGCTTCACGGGAAGCGGCGAGGTGCACCTGAAGTCGAAAGTTTCGCTGGAGGCGCGGGAGGACGGCGTCCGCGTCCTGGTTGCCAGCGCGGAGATCGGCCAGGGGACGCGCACCATGCTGGCGCAGATCGCCGCGGACGCGCTGGGCGTGCCGTACGAGGAGGTTGAGCCGGTGCAGCCCGACACCGCCGAGGTGCCGGACAGCGGTCCGACGGTCGCCTCGCGCACCTGCATGGTGGTGGGCGGAATCCTGAAGAAGTGCGCGGAGGAGATGCGCGAGAAGATCGGGGAGATGGACCCGCGGGAGTACGCGCGGCTGCACGGCCCGCTCCTGGTCACCCGCCAGTACGAGAAGCCGCACGACATCACCTGGGACGACACCGAGTACACGGGCGACGCCTACGCCACCTACGGCTGGGGATGCGACGTGGCGGAGGTGGAGCTGGACCCGGTGACGTACGAGGTGCGCCCGCTGCGCGTGACGGTGGTGCACGAGATCGGCAAGGCCATTCACCCGCTGCTGGTGGAGGGGCAGATCGAGGGCGGCACGGCGCAGGGCGTGGGCTGGGCCCTCAACGAGCACGTGGTGATGCGCGACGGAGCGATGGCCAACGCGCAGCTGACCAACTACACGATCCCCACGACGCTGGACACGCCGCGCCTGGACGTGGTGATCCTGGAAAATCCCAGCAGCTACGGCCCCTTCGGCGCCAAGGGCGTGGGCGAGATGCCCATCGACGGCCCCGCGCCGGCCGTGGTGAACGCCATCCGGCACCTGGGGATGGACGTCCGCGCGATCCCCGCGATCCCCGAGGTGATGATGGAGGTGGCATGCGCTTTACGCTGAACGGCCGCACGGCGGAGGTGGACGCGCCGCCCATGAAGCGCCTGCTGGACGTGCTGCGCGAGGAGTGCGCGCTTACCGGCAGCAAGGAGGGGTGCGGCGAGGGCGAGTGTGGCGCCTGCACGGTGCTGGTGGACGGACAGCCGGTCGTCAGCTGCCTGGTTCCCTTCGCCCAGGTGCGCGACGCGGAGGTGGTGACCATCGAGGGCCTGCGCGGCACGCACCCGCTGCAGAAGGCGTTCGCGGAGCTGGGCGGGGCGCAGTGCGGCATCTGCACGCCGGGGATGATCATGGCCGCCGCGGCGCTGGGCCCCAACCCGTCGTTCGACGACATTCGCCGCGGGCTGGCGGGCAACCTGTGCCGCTGCACCGGCTACGAGGCCATCTACCGCGCGGTGGAGAGCGCCGCGGCGCAGGGCACGCCGTGAAGGCGCCCGTCTCCTCGATGGACCTGCTGGAGCCGGCCTCCCTGGACGACGCGCTGGGGATGCTGCAGCAGCACGGGCCGCTGATGCCGCTGGCGGGGTGCACGGACGTGTTCGTGCAGCTGCAGTTCGGCACGCAGCAGGCGCGGCGCTACCTGAACATCTGGGGGCTGGAGGAGCTGCGCGGCATCGAGCTGCGCGAGGGCACGCTGCGCATGGGCGCGCTGACCACGTACACGGAGGCGGCTCGCTCCCCCGTTGTGTGGGAGCACCTGCCCATGCTGGTCACCGCGTCGCGCGAGGTGGGCGGCGTGCAGATCCAGAACCGGGGAACCATCGGCGGCAACATCGCCAACGGCTCCCCGGCGGGCGACGCGCTCCCCGTGCTGGCTGCCGCGGACGCCGTCGTCGTGCTCCGCAGCCTTGCGGGCGAGCGGCGGGTGCCGTTCAACGAGCTGTACGCCGGCTACCGCGCCACCGTCATCCGCCCCGACGAGCTGATCGTGGCCGTGGAGGTGCCGCCGGTGGAGGGCGCGCAGTGGTTCCGCAAAGTGGGCACGCGCGCCGCGCAGGCCATCAGCAAGGTGGTGATCGCCGGCGTCCGCGCGCCGAGAACCCGCATCGCCCTCGGGAGCGTGGCTGCCACGGTCGTCCGGCTGCCGCGTACGGAGCAGGCGCTGGCACTGGGTGCATCCATCGTGGAGGCGCAACGGGTGCTGATGGACGAGATCCATCCCATCGACGACGTGCGCAGCACCGCCGCGTACCGCCTGCGCGTGGCCGCCAACCTGCTCGGCCAGTTCTGGTCCGAGACGAGCTGACTCTTTCGTCCGCATCCAGAAAACTGCATTCTCACACGGCCACAGAGAAACGGAGCAACGGAGGACCGGCTTTCCTCCGTTGCTCCGTTCCTCTGTGTGAGAATTCTTTTGGTTCTTCGTCGATATTTGTTGCAGGTTAACAGACCCGACGCCGAACTGTCATTTCGAAGGAGGCGCCTGCACCGAACTCAGCCCGTGCAGGATTTCCATGGCGCCGACTGAGAAATCTACTCACCCGTGCTGGTGATCCGGCCCACGGCCCGGTCCTCGACCCGCTTC
>DATABT010001104.1:0-8094 GCA_036259455.1 Longimicrobium sp.
GGAAAATGCATCGCACCTCCGTCCCCCGCGCGGCCTGGGGGGGAGGGGTTGGGGGAGGAGTCGCCCGTCCCTCGCGCCATCCCGGGAGCCGTCCACCCCCCCGGCGCAGTTTGCGGGAGGAGGGTGGGGGAACGGCCTCTAGGCGAGGCCGGGGGAGGGCACCGTACCCTCGTACCCCCGCACCTTCGCAGCCTCCGCGTCCGACCCGAACTGCATGTCGTACAGGCGGCGGTACAGCCCGCCGCGCGCCACCAGCTCGTCATGCGTGCCGCGCTCCACGATGCGGCCCGCATCCAGCACCAGGATCTGGTCCGCGCGCCGTACCGTGGACAGGCGGTGCGCGATCACCAGCACCGTGCGGTGCGCCATCAGCTCCTCGATGGCCTGCTGCACCAGCCGCTCGCTTTCCGTGTCCAGCGCGCTGGTCGCCTCGTCCAGGATCAGGATCGGCGGGTTGCGCAGCAGCGCGCGGGCAATGGCGATGCGCTGCCGCTGGCCGCCCGAGAGCCGCGTCCCCTTTTCCCCCAGCACCGTGTCGTAGCCCTGCGGCAGCGCGGCGATGAAGGCGTGCGCGTTGGCCGCGCGCGCCGCCGCCTCCACCTGCTCCTGCGTGGCGTCCGTGCGCCCGTAGGCGATGTTGGCGCGCACCGTGTCGTGGAACAGGATGGTCTCCTGCGTAACGATCCCCAGCAGCGCGCGCAGGTCCGCCAGCTTCAGCGTCCGCAGGTCCCGCCCGTCCACGGTGATGCGGCCGGCCGTGGGGTCGTAGAAGCGGGGCAGCAGGTCCGCCAGCGTGCTCTTTCCCGCCCCGCTGGGCCCCACCAGCGCCACCACCTCGCCCGGACGGATCGTCAGGTCGATGTCCCGAAGCACGGGCGTGTCCGCCGCGTACTCGAATCCCACCCCCTCGAAGCGCACCGCCTCGCGAAAGCCGTCCACCGGGAGCGCGCCGGGATCGTCCACGATCTCCACCGGCGCGTCCAGCAGCTCGAAGGCGCGCTCCGCCGCCGCCAGCCCGGGCTGCACCACGGACGGGTACTGGGCCACCTGCTTGAGCGGCGTCATCAGCCGCGCCGCCACCAGCAGCGCGGTGAGGAACGCGCTGGGCGCCATGCTCCGCTCCACCAGCACCAGGTGGCTGCCGTACACCACCAGCACCAGGATGGACGCCGCGCTCACCACCTCGGTGGCGGGCGAAAAGAACTTGCGCCAGCGCTCGTTGCGCGACAGCGCCTTGAAGTGCCGCTGCGTGAGCGCGCGAAACCGGCGCTCCTCCCACGCCTCGGCGCCGCTGGTCTTGACCAGGCGAATCCCCCCCACCGTCTCCTGGATCTGCGCCGCCACCTCGCCCACCGCGTCCAGCACCTTCAGCACGCCCCGCCGCAGCCGTTTGCGAAAGCGCGTCCACATCAGGATCATGGGGGGGATGGCGAGCAGCGCCACCAGGGTGAGCCGCCAGCTGAGCGCGACCAGCACCCCCGTGAGCACCAGCGCCTGCACGGTGGACGACATGGCGCGGATCAGGTTGCCCGTCACCAGGCCACGCATCTGGTCCACGTCGCCGGTGACGCGGGAGATGATCTGCCCCGCCCGCGTCCGCTGAAAGAAGGGAAATCCCAGCCCCAGCAGGTGGGCGTAGATGTCGTTGCGGAGGTCGCGCGTCACCAGCCCCTCCACCAGGACGCTGGTGTACGTCTGCACGTACAGCGCGACGTTCTTGAGCAGCAGCGCGACGAAGATCACGGCGATCACGCCGTACAGCGCCTGCATCTGCGTACGCGTGCCGTCGCCCAGGGCCAGGCCCATCACCCACTCCACCACGCGCCCCGGAATGCCCCCGCCGAACAGCGCGCCCGCGTCCGCCGCCCCGCCGCCGCTGAAGAGGACCTTGAGAAAGGGCGCCAGCAGGGTGAGGCTGAACGCGTCCAGCGCGGCGTGCAGCGTCATCGCCAGCACGGCGATGCCCAGCAGCCCCACGTGCGGGCGCAGGTAGCGCAGAACCCGGCGGTACGGGTTCATCGCGGCGTGAGCAGCGCCACGGGCAGGATCATCTCCTCCGGGCTGATGCCGCCGTGCAGAAAGCTGCCGCGGTAGCGCGCCTGGTACTGGCGCAGCTTGGTGGGATAGACGAAGAAGACGTCTTCCAGCGCGATGAGGTAGTTGGTCGCCGCGCGCCCCTGCGGAAAGCGCAGCACCTTCTCCACGTTCGTGGAGAAGGCGAGCGACGAGTCCTCCGCCCGCAGGTCGTCCCCGAACTTGTAGCGCAGGTTGCTGGTGGTGTCGCGCTTGGCGAACACCGTCGCCGGCCGGTGGCAGTGAATGGAGCCGTGGTCGGTGGTGACGAGGACCGGAACGCCCATCCGCATGGCTTCGCGGATGGCGGCCAGCGCCTCCGACCGCTCGAACCACTGGCGGGTGAGGGCCCGCAGCGCCTCCTTGTCGCGCGCCACCTCCCACAGCACCGCGCTCTCCGACCGGCCGTGCGTCAGCAGGTCCACGAAATTGAACACGGCGGCCGTAACCCCCTGCTGCGACAGGTAGCTGGGAAGCCGCTTCAGCAGCCGCTCGCCGTCCCCCGCGTCGAACACCTTCTCGTAGTGCACGGGCACGTCGCGCCCGGCGATGCGGTCCACGTGCTCGCGCAGGAGTTCCGCCTCGTTGGCGTTCAGCGACCCCTCGCCCTCGCGCTGCCACCAGCCGGGAATGCGCTCCGCCACGCCGTCCGGGTACATCCCGCTGAAGATGGCGTTGCGCGAAAAGGGCGTCGCCGTGGGCAGGATGGAGCAGTAGAGCGCCTCTTCCACCTGCGCGATGGGCTCCAGCAGCGGAACCAGCGAGCGCCACTGGTCCAGCGCCAGGCAGTCGATGATGACGAACAGCACCGTGCGGTCCTTTCCCAGCAGCGGCGCCAGGTACTGCGGAACGATGTCTACCGACAGCGGCGGGCGGTCCGGGTCGCCCGCCGTCCAGTGGCCGTACTCGTCGCACACCCAGCTGCAGAACTCGCGGCGGTAGTCGTCCAGCAGCGTCTCCAGCGCCGCCAGCAGCCCCGTCTCGCCGCCCTCGCGCAGGCGCAGCTCCCAGTTCACCAGCTCGGAGTAGGTGTCGCACCACTCCCGCCAGCCGCGGATGCGCCCCACGTCCGCGTTCATCTCCCGAAAGCGGACGCTGAAGTCGCGCGCCATGGCCTGCTGCTGGATCTGCCCGCCTTCCAGCAGCCGCGTCACCACGGAGAGCACCTGCCGCGGCGACGTGGGCTTCACCAGGTAGTCCGCCACGCGCCGGCCGATGGCCTCCGTCATCGTCCGGTCCTCCTCGCTCTTGGTCACCATGACCACGGGGACGCGAGCGTCGAAGCGGCGGATCTCGTCCAGCACCTCCATTCCCGTGCGGCCGGGCATCTGCTCGTCCAGCAGGATGAGGTCGTACCCGTGCAGGCGCACGAGCTCGATGGCGTCGTCGCCGTTGCTGGCGGCGTCGACGTGGTACCCCCGCCCCTGCAGAAAGAGCAGGTGCGGGCGCAGCAGGTCGATCTCGTCGTCTACCCAGAGAAGGCGTTTCGCGGCGGGTGGCATGGGGCGGAAAGCTACGGGCGCGGCCCTTCCGGGTCAAATGAGCCGGATTCGGCCGGAGCGCGGCTAAGGGCGTGTGGATGGAGGAGTTGGGCTCACCCGCCGGGCACACGCGCTGCGGAACGGCGTCGAGCGGGTGTCCGGTCCACGCGCCTCACGCTTGCGACGAGAGAAGATTCTCGGTCGTGATCCCCAGTCCACGCGCATATCGCTCCAGGGCGTCCCACCGGGGCTGGTGCCTTCCCCGCTCGAGCCTGGAGATGATCGCCTGATCCAGACCGCTTCGCTCGGCCAGCTGCACCTGGGTGACGCGGAGCCGGACCCGATGGCGCTTGAGCCGTTCTCCCACCTGGCGGCTCGCCGCATCCACCTCCGCCGCGATCCTGCGGGCAAAGCGATCGTCCAGCAGCGCGCGCAACGAGCCGCCATCGATGTCGACGAGCTCGCCTTTGCGGTTCAGGACCTGTACGCCACCGTGGTACGGCCCCACCGTCGCCGTTTCGAGGATTCCCCGACATCGTCAAAGCCGAATGCCGCCGGCCGGACCGACCCGCACAGCCCGTCACCGAACTCGATCCAGAGAGACTCGTCGGTCCGCACGTGCCGCACGTCGAGGACAGCGGCGGGTTCCAGCGACGAAACCGCCTGGTTGATGCAGTCGACGAGCCCCGAACGGGCCGCCGATCGGACGCGGTAGACGGAGACGCGCAGGTCCAAAGTCCGCATCAGATCCTCGATCCAGGCGGCGCAGGCTTCGTCCGCCCGGGTCCGGACAAAGGCGACGATGTAGACGCGCGTCTCCCGGATCCCGGCAATCCACTGGTGCTTCTGGGTAGAGGTGTACGCGCGGATGATGCCGGACAGGTCGCCACAGACGAGCGCGTTCGGCGGAATCCGCTGCGCCTCGCCCCGCGAGAACAGCGGCCAGAAGCCCTTGAACTCGCTTTACGGATAGCCCAGTTCCTGGAACGTGCCGCGAAGTTCGTCCCGGACCCGTGCATTCCCCACGCACGACACATCCACGTGCAGCGGATCGCGGACAGTGCTGTCACGGCTCATGGCGCCCTACCAGGCCTGGGTGTTGCTGCCTGGTGGAACGATCCTGACGCCTTCCCATGCCTGCAGAAGGTCCGGCTGCACCTCCATCAGCTGCCGGCGGACCTTTGCCGGAAGCGCGTCGGGCGGTGGATTGCGGATCACGAACGTAAACAGGTCCACGGTCGTGTTCCTTCCCTCCACGATCACGTGACGGTGTGGTGGTGGATGATCGACGTCGTTGATTCAGACTTCGTGACCGGCGCACTTTCCTTTCCACCTCGCCATACCTCCTCCCGCTCCGGTGGATATGATATTTACATCATATCCTTCCTCGCGAGTCGACAACCGGGAGCCATGCCCCCGCCGCGGCACTCCCGCCGCCCCTGCATTTGACACTCCGCGCCCCCATCCCCACCTTGCAGGGATGGACTGGAAAACCTACGCGGGGCAGCACGCCCTGGCAGACTTCATCCCCCTGGAGCACGAGGGGGCGCGGATGCTGGTGCGCCGCGGCTACGAAGAGTCCGCGCGCCTGCTGGTGGAGTACAAGACGCTCCCCGCCGTGGAGACGCTCGGCGGCGGGCGCGAGGCGCATCCCGTCGTCGTGCTTCCCACGGGCGAACGGGCGGTGGTGCGGCGCTACCGTCGCGGGGGGTTCATTCAGCGCTTCAACCCGTCGCGCTACTTTGGCGGCAACCGCGCCTTCGACGAGTTGCGCGCCACGGAGCGGGCCCGCACCGGCGGCGTGCGCACGGCCCGCATCCTGGCGGCGATGGAGAGCCCGCGCACCGTGGGCTACACGGCCATGCTGGCCACCCTCCTCATCCCCGGCGCGCGGGACGCGGCGGCGTGGCTGGCGGACGCGGCGGGGGACGGCAAGCTGGAGATGCTGCGCGAGGCGGGGCGGCAGATGGCGGCCATGCACGAGGCCGGCGTGGCGCATCCGGACGTACACCTGCGCAACCTGCTGGTGGCGGACGCGAACGGCGCGCCGGAGGTGTGGCTGCTGGACTTCGACAAGGCGCGGGTGCACGACGGCCCCGTCCCCCGCGCCCGCCGCGCCACGGACCTGCGCCGCCTGGCCCGCTCCGCCCGCAAGCTCGAGTCCGACGTGGGCGCCGAAGGCTGGGCCGCGCTCGAGGACGGCTACGGCGAGGGCTGGCCGTCCGGGCTGGAGCTGCGGTAGCGTAGCGCCGCCACGAGGGACGTCATCCTGAGGGAGCGCCCGCGCGCAACTCAAAGAAGAGAAAGCGTTTGCGGCGCGACCGAAGGACCTTCTGCCCGAACCGGGGGGCCAGTTTCAGGGCATGGAGCCGGGCCCCCCAACTTTATCGGCAAGGTCCTTCGGTCGGCGCGCAACTTTTTTTGCGAAAGCAGATTACGGAACGCGCCTCCCTGAATGGAAAGGGATTCGGGCGGGATTCGTTGAGCGGGGCGTGGCACCTGCCCGGCCGAGTAGATTTCTCAGTCGGCGCCACGGGTCCCTGCACGGTAGCGATCGCGCGGGCGCCTCCTTCGAAATGACAGCCGTGGCGAGCAGCTTTCATCCGACCGGGTGCGGGTCGCGCCGAGTGATTCAGGATGACATCCGCTCGTGATCGCGCGATTCCTTCTCCGATCGTCACGGATCGCGATTCGACTTCAGCGCCCGCTCCACCTTCTCCATCACCTGATCGACCGTGATCCTCTCCATCCGCCCGGGACGGTTGGGCGCATCCACCGGGTAATCCTCCCCCGGGTCCCCGAACGCATCCACCAGCAGGTCTCCGTAGCGCCGGTAAGGACCGTAGCGCCTGGGATTGGTGTGCCCCATCAGCGCCACCGTCGGCGTCCGGAGCGCGACGCCCATGTGCAGCGGGCCCGTGTCCGGCGTCACCAGCACGTCCGCGCGGGTGAGGAGGTACGCCAGACGCCGCAGGTCCCACGCGCGCAGGTCCAGCGGCGGATGCGACGCGGTACCGCGGATGTACTCCGCCGCCGAATCCTCGCGCATCGAGAGCCCGCCCACCAGCACCGACCGTCCACCCATCTCCGACGCGACCCGGTCCGCGAGCGCGGCGTAGCGCTCCGCGGGCCACTCCTTCTCCGCCCGGGTCGTCCCCACCACCATCGCGACCGTGGGCCCGGGCGCGTCCGGCAGCAGCGGCGCATAGCGGGCGCGCTCCTCCTCCGCCGGCTCCAGCCCCCACTGCAGCCGCACGGGAACGCCGAGGAAGTCGAGAAACTCCAGGAACTCGTCCTGAACGTGCCCGCGCGGGCGCGGCGGAAGCGCGTGCGTGCTGAACAGCCACGTCAGGTCGCGCGCGCGCGCCCGGTCGTAGCCCACGCGCACCGGCGCGCCCGTGAGCCGCGTGGCCACGCCGGCCTTGAAGTACGCCTGCAGGTTCAGCGCGACGTTGAACCGCCGCCCCGCCAGCGTCCGCGCGAGCTCCGCGAACCCCCGCACGCCGCGCTTGCGGTCGAGGGTGATGATCTCGTCCACCGCCGGATGCCCCTGCACCAGCGCCGCAGACCCCGGCTGCATGATCCAGGTGATGCGCGCGTCCGGCCGGTGCGCCTTGATGGAGTTGATGACCGGCAGCGTGTGCACCGCGTTCCCCACGGTGCTCATCGTCACCACCGCGACGTTGTCCAGGCGGATGGTCATCGGCGGTACGTCCCGTCCCAGAGCGCCACCTTCTCCATCACCTGCTCCACGGTGATCCTTCGCGTGCGGCCGGGGCGCTTCTGGATGGAGACGGGATAATCCTCCCCCCGGTCGCCGTACGCGTCGATCAGCAGGTCGCGGAAGCGCCGGTACGGCCCGACACGCTTCGGATTGTTGTAGCCCATCAGCGCGATCGTCGGCGTGCCCAGCGCGACGGAGACGTGCATCGGCCCCGTATCCAGCGAGATCGTCAGCGCCGATCCGTCCAGGATGCCGACCAGATCGCGGAACGGCACGCCCAGCGTGGAGAGGACGGGATGCCGCGCGAGCCGCATCATCTCCCGCTCCGTTTCCATCTCCCGCTCCGACCGCCCGCCGGCGATCACCGGCTGCAGGCCCCAACGCTCGTACAGCGCGTCCGATACGGCCGCCCAGCGCTCCGGCACCCACTCCTTTTCCGGATGCGTGCTGCCGACCACCAGGCACGCCGCGGGACGATCGAGCTTCGCGAAGAACGCGCGCTGCGCCTGCACCTCGTGCGGCCACGGGCCCAGCTTCCACTCCACCGGCTCGTGCGGGACGCCCAGCGCGTCCAGGAACTCGAAGTACTGGTCCTGCACGTGCTGCGGTTCGTGGCGCGGGATCTTGCGATTCGTGACCAGCCAGTTCCAGTCCCGCGCCCGTGAGCGGTCGAAGCCCAGCTTGACCGGCGTGCTCGCCAGCGCCGTGACGATGCTGGCCTTGAAGTAGACCTGCAGGTCCAGCACCAGGTCAAAGCGCCGCCCGCCCAGGGCTTTGCGCAGCTCCGTGAACGCGCGCACCCCGCCCTTGCGGTCG
>DATABT010001105.1:0-3555 GCA_036259455.1 Longimicrobium sp.
CAAGCGAGGATCGCCGTCCGATCCATCAGCCGGCACCTGCCTACGTCGAGCAGTCGACCGAGGCCGAAATCCTCGTGACCGGCATCAAGGTCCTCGACCTCCTCGCGCCCTATGCCCGCGGCGGCAAAATCGGCCTTTTCGGCGGCGCCGGCCAGCAGCAGCACCAGCGCGGCCGCACGGGGAAGCGCGCGGCGGGCCTGCACCATCGCCCCGCCGGAGCGGCGGTGGCGGGCAAAGCGGGCCTGGGCCGCCAGCACCGGCGGGGCGGCCTCCACCAGCCCCAGCAGGGCCGAGGTGCGCTCCGTCAGCCCGCGCAGCTCCGCCAGCTCGCCGGCGCACGCGGCGCAGGAGGCCAGGTGGGCTTCCGCCTCGGCGCGGGGGCCGGGTGGCAGCTCACCGTCCAGCAGCTCCTGCAACGTTCCTTCACCCAGGTGTGTCATCCTTCCTCCAATCGGGCGTCGTACACCGCCAGGAACCGCCGGGTTGCGCGGGCCAGCAGCGTGCCTACCGAGCCCGGGGCCACCGCGGCCACCCGGGCGATCTCGTCGTATCGAAACCCCTCTTCGCGCATCAGCAGCATCTGCCGATCGCGGGCGGGGATCTGCTCCAGCGCCTTCTGCACCGAGGCGACCTTGCGCTGGCGCTCCAGCGCCTCGTCGGGCGCGGGAAGGGCGGACGGCTTCCACGGCGTGGCCGACAGCAGCCGCTCGCGCCTCCGCGAGGTGCGGGTACCGTCGCGGAACAGGTTGGTGGCCACGGTGAACAGCCACAACCGTGCCTCCTGCTCCGGCATGGACCGGCCCAGCAGCCGCACGAACGACTCCTGGGCAATGTCTTCCGCCGAGTCCTGGTCGCCCGTAAGGCGGTGCAGGTAGCGGAACAGCGACGGGTACACGTCGCGGAACAGCGCGTCGTAGTCGGTGCTTCCCCCGGAGACGGCGCTCACGGGCGCTCCGCGCCTTGCGGCGGCGTCCCGGACGGGACGGTCGGCATGTGTGGACGGCACGAGGTCATCGCTCGGGAAAACGCCGGATCCAGGCCGGAACGCGGGACGGGCCGGGGCCCCATCGTCCGGCGGTGCAGAGAGAACGCCCCGCCCGCGGCAATCGTGACACGGGGCGGGTTGCCGCGCAACCCCATGCCCTGTCACGAGGTGCGCGGATGGATCGTTCTCCGTTCGCAAGACCGCGCGGCGCTGTGGCATGCCGCGCGCCGCTGGTGTTCCACCCCCTGATTTCAGTGAAGGACCCGATGAAGTTCCCCGCGCTGCTCGCGCCGGCCCTGTGCCTGGCGCTGGCCGCCTGCAACGACGTGGCCCTTTCGGTGGTGTGCCCCGACCAGCAGGAGCCGTCGCTGGTGGTGAACGTGTTCGACCAGGACACCGGCGAGTCCGTGGCCAACGAGGCGTCCGGCACCTTTACCGTGGGGGGCCTGACGGACTCGCTGCGCCACGTGGTGCGCGTGGAGGGCATTCCACAGCTGATGGCGTTCGGCCCGCCGGGCGTGTACCAGGTGCGGGTGCAGCGCCCCGGCCACGCGGAGTGGACGCAGAACGCCATCCGTGTGGCGCAGGCCGACTGCGGCCCCGCCACCGTCCGGCTGATGGCCACGCTGCAGCCGGCGCAGTAGTGCACCTTGCAGCCCGCGAACCCGGTCCCATGAAGCGTTCCATCGCCGTCCTCGCGATCCCGCTGCTGTCCCTGGCCGCCTGCGGCGACGGCCAGCCCGTGCTCTGCCCCGTCTCCATGGACCTGCGGGTGGCCGCGCCCGTGAGCCTGGAGGTGACGGTGGTGGATTCTCTCACCGGGCAGAGCCTGGTTCCCGGCGCGCGCGGCCGGTGGATCGTGGGCACCTACACGGACTCGCTCTTCACCGCGGGGAGCACGCTCGTGGGCTATGGCCTGACGGGCCGGAACACCGTGCTCATCGAGGCGCCCGGCTACTGGCCCTGGGCCCGCAGCGACATCCAGGTTCGCCGCGACGAGTGCGACATCGAAACCGTGGCCGTGACCGCGCGGATGCAGCGCCAGTAGGTCCTTGTCACCCGGCGGACGCGGGAGGAAAAGAAGAGGAAGACGTGGAGAGGGTCCGCGCCGTTGAAGCCCCGCGCAGTTTGCGGGGCTTTCCGCTTTCGTAGCGGCGGCTTCAGCCGCTCCGGCGCGACCGCCCCCAGCTTCTTTCGCACTCTCGCACTCCCTACTGCCAGCGGAAGAAGCGCAGGGAGAGGATGAACCCGAGAATCATCCACCCCGCCAGGATCGCCAGCTCCCCCGCGAAGGCGGCCAGCGGGAGCGCGTCGTTGTAGATGGCGCGCAACGCATCGTTCAGCGCGGTCAGCGGAAGCGCCTGGACGAAGGGCTGCAGCGCGTCCGGGTAGCGGCTGGCGGGAAAGAATACGCCGGAGAGCACGAACATGGGCAGCATCACCAGGTTCAGCACGCCGCTCACGCCTTCGATGGTCCGCGCCCGCGTGGACGCCAGCAGCCCCAGCCCCGCGAACGTCATCGCCCCCGCGGTCACCACCAGGGCCAGCGCCAGCAGCGACCCCTGCACCTTTACCCCGAACGCCAGCCAGGCGAAGAGGACGATCGGCGGCACCTCCAGCGCGATGAAGGAAAGGCGCGCCAGGATCTGCGCGAGCAGAAAGTCGCGCTTGCGCATGGGGGTGCTGGACATGCGCTTGAGCTGCTTCTTCTGCCGCATCTGCACCAGCCCGAACCCCATCCCCCACATCCCCGTCGACATCAAATTCATCCCGATTAGACCCGGGAGCACCCAGTCGATGTACCGCCCGCCCGGCCGCCGCTGGCGGTCCTGGATGCTGGGGACGCGATCCGTGGCCCCCGCCGCGCGCTGGACGATGCGGTCGGCCGCCAGATGGGCGCCGCGGCTCTCCGCGCGGGCGGGATCGTAGCGGTAGGTCAGCACGTCGCGCCCGGCGAGGAGCACGGCCACGTCGCCCTTGCGGAGGGCGCGCTCCGCGGAGTCGGGCGGCAGAACCGAAAGCTCCACCTCACCTGAGCGGGCCAGCGCGGGGGCGTAGCGTTCCGCGACCGAGCCGCGCTCCACGCCGATGGCCACGCGCTCCGCCGGCCGCTCGCGGAACGCCAGGCCCAGCCCCACGGCCATGATGATGGGGAACCCGAAGGTCCAGAACAGCGCCTCCGGCTCGCGCACGAACGAGCGGATGCGGGCGAGAGTGAGCTCTCGCAGGGGATTCGGACCGTGCATGGAGCGGACTGTCTCCGGCGGGAGAAAAGTTCGGAAATCCGCGGAGTTCGCGGAGGTCTCCGGCCCTTGGTTACAGGCTCATCGCGGGTTTCGTTGCAACGCGAGGTCCACGCGCCGTGAACTGTCATCTCGAAGGAGGCGCCGCGGGGACTTTGCCCATGCAGGATCCTGTTGCGCCGACTGAGAAATCCAATCACCCACGCTCGTGGCCCGCCGCCGTTGCCGCCCTTTGCCCCCGGATGCGCCGCACAGACGCGGGGCGAGGACCGGGCCGGGGACCGATCACCTGCACGGGTGAGTAGATTTCTCAGTCGGCGCCATGGG
>DATABT010001106.1:0-2218 GCA_036259455.1 Longimicrobium sp.
GCCCCCGTTCCGCGCCTTCGTACCCCGTACCCTCTACGACAGCGCGTCCAGCACGCGGGCTACGTCCTTCGGCTCGCGCAGGCGCACGGCGGCCAGGATGGGGCGCAGCCACCAGTGCGGCTTGTGGATGGCGCGCGCCAGCGTGGCGACCACGTGGTCCAGCGCGTCGATCTCCTGCGGCAGCCGGTTGCGGTCCAGCCCGGCGAAGCGTCTGGCCCAGTTCCACGCCAGGTCGCGCGAGTTGCTCAGGGCGAAGGTGAAGGTCCCCTCGTCGTGCCGCATCCCGATCCAGTCCAGCACGCGCATCCACGGCGACACGCGGCTGATGCGGTCCTGCACGTCCTCCAGCATCTCGCCGAGAAGCTTCGTGATCTCGTCGAAGTCGTGCTCCAGCGCGTGGATGTCCGCGCCGGGCGACGTCTCGGCCGCGGCAATGCCCAGGTCCAGGTTGATGTGCGCGTTGATCCCCAGCAGCAGGTGCTGCAGGATGAGCAGGTTGGCGCCCGCGGCCGCGTCGAACGCCGCCTGCCAGCTGCGCGTGGGGCGGCGCCCGCCCTGGTACGCCTCCAGCGCGGCCAGGTAGCGGTTGGCGAAGATCACGTCCAGCCGCTCCATCCGCGGCCCGTCCTGGAACCGCCCGGCCGCGATCCCCTCCTTTACCCGCACCGTCACCGAGCGGTAGAGGCAGGCGAAGAAGCCCAGCCGGCTGTTCTCGCGCCGGGCGCGGTCGATGGCGGCGTCCAGCCGCGCGATCACCTCGTCGATGGTGGCGGCGGGTGTGAACGCGCGGGGGGCGGTTGCGGTCGCGGGCATGATGAGGAGTGCGATGGATGGAAATCGCGGCGAAAAGCGCGGGCTTTCACCCGAAACAATAGGCGGCATGCGGCTCACCGGCAACGCCCTCGCACCTACGGATCACGCGCTCGCGGGTAGGGCAAACTCCCACGCAGCGTCCGCATCCTCTCCTCTGTGCGCCGGGTTCGTCTGGACGCATCGTGTAGGCGCGGGAACCCGGATGCACTTCTGACCGTCCACCGAACGCGTGGCCCGGAGCCCATGGAAACCCGACCCGACACCGCCCAGACGCCCGCCTGGATCGTCCTTGCCGGCCACCCGGACGCGCCCGCGCACGTGAAGGTGGTGGGCTATTCGCGGGTGGCGCGGCTCTGGCGCACCACGTGGTACGCGTTCCTGTGGATCACCTCCACGATCGGGACGTTCTTCATCACCATCTTCGACCCGTTCATGACGTCCATGCCGCTGTTCGTGGGCGCGGTAATGACGTACCGCAGCTGGCGCGGCCGCTTCCGGGTGATGGAGTTCCACGGCGCCTGCCCGCGTTGCCGCGAGCCCATCGACCTCAAGCCTGGCAGCAAGATCGGCACGCCGCACCACCTGGTGTGCTACAGCTGCCACCACGAGCCGGACCTGTACCTGGCCGCGTAACGGCATCGCGTGGAGGAACGAAGAGAGGACGCGGAGGCTGATTGCGCCTCCGCGTCCTCATCTTTTTACCTCCGCGTGAGATCTTCTACTACTGGTCGAAGATCTGCGCGCCCTCGGGGGGCATGAAGGTGAACAGGTTGTCGGGCAGCGTGTGGTTGGTGCGGATGTTCCGCATCTCCACGGTGCGGACGGAGTTGTTCTCCTCCGTCATCTCCATGCGGCGCACCAGGTAGTCGTCCTTGTCGATCCACACCTTGAGGATCTTGTACGGGGACGCGCCGCGGGGCACCAGCGTGAGCACGTGCGACGCCTGTCCGCCCACGTTCTCCTCGCCCACCAGCGTGGCCACGAAGCGCTGGTTGGGGTTGCTGAGGAACTGCTGCTGCAGGTCCACCGCCTCGCCGCCTTCGGCAATGCTGGTGCGGATGACCTGCGTGCGGTCGCTGCTGGGATAGTACAGCCAGAAGTGCCGCCCGTCCGCCACGATCACGTCGCCTTCGGGATCGCTGAAGCGCATGAGAAAGCGGTCCGGCTTGCGCTGGTACAGCTTGCCCGTGCTGCGCTGCGTGGTGTTGAGCAGCGGTACCACCAGCGTCTGTGAAAAGTCCGCCTCCATCGAGCGGATGCCGCGCGCCGTGCGCTCCGCCTGCGTCAGGATCTCCGCCGCGCGGTCCTGGTTGGCCTTTTCTTCCGGCGTCGCGGGCGCGGCGGCGGGCGCCTGCGTGGCGCCAGGGGCCGGCGCGGCGGCCTGTCCCGCGGGCGCGCCGGGCTG
>DATABT010001107.1:0-5419 GCA_036259455.1 Longimicrobium sp.
GGCTCCCGGACGTGCGGCCAGCCATGAGCGTGTGTGAGTAGATTTCTCAGTCGGCGCAACAAGATCCTGCATGAGGCAAGTCCTCGTGGGCGCCTCCTTCGAAATGACAGCTCACGGCGCAGACTTCGTGCGTGCAACGAAATCCGCGATGAACCGAAAAGAAGGTGCCATTGCCTGATCCAGAGGGCGCACCGGCGGGAGGATCGCCGATGAAGCGGGCCGGCCGTAGCGCGCTGCGCCTGGTATCGAGGGTGCCGGTGCTCGGCGGACTGGTGCTGCTGGTGGCCTGCCGCGGCGCGACGGGGCAGCTGGCGCCGCCGGGCGGGCCGCTGGCGCCGTGCCCGTCCACGCCCAACTGCGTGTCCACCGAAGCCACGGACGCGCGCCACGCCATGCCGGCGCTGCCCTTCACCGGCTCACCGCAGGACGCGCTGAATCGTGCCCGTGCCGCGCTGCTGGCGGAGCCGCGCACGCGCATCGTCACCGAGCGCCCCGGCTACCTGCATGCCGAAGCGACCAGCCGCCTCTTCCGCTTCGTCGACGACGTGGAGGTGGTGGTGGACAGCACCGCCGGTGTGGTGCGCTTCCGCTCCGCGTCGCGCGTGGGCCGCGGCGACCTGGGCGTGAACCGCCGGCGCATGGAGCGTTTCAGCGAGCGTTTCCGCGCCTCTGCAGCGAGTACGCCGTAGCCGTCGGACGACTGCGCTGGGGCGAATGACCTGGCCCAGCGCCCCTGAAGCTGAAGCCCCGCCGGGCGAGCTCTGCGAGCCCGGGGCGGGGCTTCTGGCCGTCATAGCCCCGGGCTTCAGCCCGGGGTGGGATGGGCGTGGCGCGAACACGCGAAACCCCGAATGCGATGAACCCTACGGCCGTCGCGTGGTGATCAGGATCACGCCGTTGGCCGCGCGCGAGCCGTAGATGGCGGCCGAGCCCGCGTCCTTGAGCACGTCGATGCGCTCGACGTCGGCGGGGTTGATGCCGTCCAGCTCGTGCCCCGGCCGCGTGCTCAGCAGCGGCACGCCGTCGATCACGAACAACGGCTCGCCGTTGCCGATCACGTTGCTGGCGCCGCGGATGCGCACCGAATATCCCCCGCCCGGCATTCGCGTGACCACCACGCCGGCCATCCGCCCCTGGAACATCTCTTCCACGCGCGAGGCACGGTGCGAGCGCAGCCGCTCGCCGCTGAGCGACGAAACCGCGCCCGTCACGTCGCGCGGGTCCTGGGTGCCGTAGCCGATCTCCACGCGTTCGGGCTGCGGTCCGGTGTTCACGGGTGGCCCGCAGGCGGCCGCCAGCAGCAGGGCAATGCCGGCGGGCAGGAGCGCCGCGCGGCGGACGGAGGGGCGTGTGCGTGCCATCATGACCTCCCGTGGCTGGGCCCGCTCCTCCGGCCCCGGCGCGCGGAGTGCGCGGCGAGTGCGGGAACGGCGGCGGGGGTGCGCCGGCAGAGGCCGGGCTCCCCCGCGTGCACGCGGTGCATGGCCGGGGCCACGGCAGTGGACACCCGGTTGATGCGTGCGCCGGCATCCACTACTGTGCATGCGCACGGCGCGCTGGACAAGAAGAATCGCCACGCCGCCGGGGCTTTCCGTGCAACACCGATCTCTCCATGAGCGACGTCCATCGCTTCGTCCCGCGCCGCGCCGACGCGCGCACCGACTACATCGCCGGCACCGTGTTCGCGTTCCTGCTGGTCGTCGGCTACCTGTACCTGGGGGCGGGGCGAGCGCGATTGGGGGTGGATGATCGGGCTGGGGGCGGGGGTGGCCGCGCTGGTGTTCGCCGGCTACTTCGTCCGCACGCCGCTGCAGTGGGTGGATGAACTCGAGCTTTCCGGGAAGGGGGTGACGCAGGTGGCCAGGGGCGTATCCCGGACGCTGCCGTGGACGGCGGTCAAGGACGTGAAGCGCTTCACCCGCGGCAGCGAGCAGTGGATCCTCTCCACGCATCCCGGCCACCCGCCGATGACCAACCGCGCGGACGGCCTGAACCGCGACGAGGTCAAGCAGATCCGCGAGCTGATCCCCGCGCTGCACGCCGCGGCCGCCCGCCCGCCGGGCGTGCCGGTGCATGAGGGATGACGCGGCCGTCCGGCGCCCCGCTCCCATTCGGCCCTTGCTGTATCTTCTCCGGTGTGCTATTCCGAAGGCCTCCCCGCGTCGCATTCATCAATCCAGCAATGGAGGCTTTCCAATGGCCAAGCTCGTCTCGCTGTACAATCACCCTACCGATCCCGCCGCTTTCGACGAATACCTGCGTTCCACGCACATCCCCATCGCGAAGAAGATTCCGGGGTTGCGGTCGCTGGAGATCAGCACCGGCGGCGTGTTCACCCCGCAGGGGCCTGCCCCCTACCACCTGGTGGGCGTGCTGAGCTTCGATTCCATGGCGGACCTGCAGAGCGCGCTGGGCTCCCCCGAAGGTCAGGCGGCCGCCGCGGACGTTCCCAACTTCGCCACCGGCGGCGCCACCATCCTGGTGTTCGACTCCGAGCCGGTCTGACGGCCCGGAACGCCACGAGAGAAACGGGGACGGAGGCCATCGCGCCGCCGTCCCCGTTCTTCAATCGGGCACCGGAGGGTTGCTCCGGCACAGAATCTTGCGTGGTGGACGGCCGCGGCCCGATACTCCGCTGTCCGCATCGGTCGCGCCTCGAACCCGCCGCCCGCATGAGTCCCCGTTCCCCTGCCGCCGATTTCGCCGCGACCGACGTGGAGGTTCCGCGCACCGTTCCCGCCGGCGTGCGCTCCCGCTACGTCGAGGTCGTCCGTTTGATGGACGCCGCCTGCCGGCAGGGGCTGAACGAGGAATACGCGCAGCTGGCGCGCAAGGCGGCGGAGGTTCTGGCGCGCAAGCGGCCGTCGCCCCTGCTGGGCGGCCGCGCGCCGGGGTGGGCGTGCGGGATCGTGTACGCGGTGGGGCAGCTGAACTTTCTCTTCGACAGGTCGTCCGGGCCGTACCTGTCGCCCGCCGAGCTCTGCGCATTGTTCGGGGTGAGCGCCGCCACCGGCGGCACCCGGGCCAGGGAGGTACGCACGGCCATCAAGGCGCGGATGATGGATCCCGAGTGGACGCTTCCGTCCAGGATGGATCGTAACCTGATGGCCTGGCTGGTCAGCATCGACGGCGTTCTCGTCGATGCGCGCACGCTGCCTCTCGCCGTCCAGAAGGCCCTGGCCGACGCCGGTTACATTCCGTACGTGCCGGAGCCGCGCGAGGACGGAGGATGAGCCGCCGCGCGGGGGAGAGCGCGGGGATGCTGCTTTTCCGCAGGACGGCGGAGCGCGGGCTGGAGGTGTTCCTGGCGCACCCCGGCGGCCCGTTCTGGAAGAACAAGGACGCGGGCGCGTGGACGCTTCCCAAGGGCCTGGTGGACGAGGGGGAGACGCCGCTGGACGCCGCGCGGCGCGAGTTCCGCGAAGAGACGGGGATCGATCCCCGCGAGCCCTTTCTTCCCCTTGGCGAGATCCGCCAGAAGGCCGGCAAGCGCGTGCACGCCTGGGCCTGGGAGGGCAACGCCGATCCGGAGAAGGTGACCAGCAACGAGATGCGCACCGAGTGGCCGCGCGGCTCCGGCCGCTGGATCACCTTTCCCGAGGTGGACCGCTGTGCCTGGTTTACCGCCGCCGAAGCGCGGGAAAAGATGATCGCCGCCCAGGCCGAGTTCGTGGCACGGCTCAAGGCGCTGCTGGAAGGATAGGGCCCTCCCCCGGCGACGACCTTGCGCGCGCCACCCCCTCCCGCCAACCGCGCGGGAGGGGGTGTAAACGTCACACCGGCGGGCGGAGCGCTCCGGCGGATTCGAGGCGCGTTCGACGGGGCCCCGCCCCGACCCCTCCCCGCTGTTTCCTCACGGAGAGGGGAGAATTCGCCCTGGCGGGGGAGAGGGTCCGCCGGCGCGCGCCTCACTCGATCACCCGTTCACCCCCTCACCCGGTCATTTTTCCCGCCCCGCCCGGTTGACACGGGCTCAAAATCCGGGTATCATACCGGTCTGTCCCGACCACGCCGCTCCGCCTCGGGTATGCGCCGGAGGCGGAATTTTCGTTCGGAACACCAGAACCCGCCGGCACCTGGCCGGCACAGGCCCGCGCTTCGGGCGCGAGAAGAGTACGATGAAGACGTATTCCGTTAAGGCGGGAGAGATCGAGCACAAGTGGTTCGTCGTCGACGCGGGGGGCAAGATCCTCGGCCGCGTGGCGACGGAGGTCGCGCGAATCCTGCGCGGCAAGCACAAGCCGACCTACACCCCGCACCTGGACACCGGCGACTACGTCGTGGTCATCAACGCGGACAAGGTCCGTCTGAGCGGCAACAAGGCCGACCAGAAGACCTACTTCAAGCACACCGGCTACATGGGCGGGGAGAAGTTCATCCCCTTTCGTGAGATGCTGGCCCGGCACCCGGAGCGGGTGGTGGAGCTTGCGGTGAAGGGCATGCTGCCCAAGAACGCCCTGGGCCGCCAGATGCGCAAGAAGCTGAAGGTGTATGCCGGGGCGGAGCATCCGCACCAGGCCCAGAATCCGCAGACCCTCACCTTCTGATCATCATGGCGACCACCGAACAGTTCCACGCCATCGGCCGCCGCAAGACGTCGGTCGCCCGCGTGTACCTTCGCCCCGGCACCGGCACCTGGACCGTGAACGGGCGCACGCTCGAGGAGCACCTGCCCCGCCACGTGCTGCGCCAGTCGGCCACGCGCCCGCTGGCCGCGACGGAAACCGAGGGCCAGTACGACGTCAAGGTGACGGTGAACGGCGGCGGCGTGCGCGGCCAGGCCGACGCCATTCGCCTTGCCGTGGCCCGCGCGCTGCTCAAGGTGAACGAGGAGTTCCGCGGCCGCCTGCGCGCCGAGGGTCTGCTGACCCGCGACCCCCGCGAGGTGGAGCGCAAGAAGCCCGGCCGTCCGGGCGCGCGCAAGCGGTTCCAGTTCAGCAAGCGCTAATCGGGAGCGCGAAACGGCAGGGAACCGGGAACAGGGGACAGGTTGCCGAGGGGCTTTGCTCCCTCATCCCTGTCCTGTAACCGGTCCCCTGCCGTTCCAATCCCGGTACCATCACGCACACCGCCCGACGCACGGGCCCGGGTGCCGCTCCGTCAAACGAGCGGTCGGGCCGGCGGATGACGGCGGTGGAAGCCCGGGCCCCGCGGTGGGGCCGCAGGGAAAACCGCATTCCATCAGGACCATCATGGCCGTCCCCGAGATCCAGGACCTCCTGGAAGCCGGTGTCCACTTTGGACACCAGACCAGCCGCTGGAACCCGAAGATGCGCAAGTTCATCTTCGCGGAGCGCAACGGCATCTACATCATCGACCTCAAGAAGACCCAGCGGCAGATCGAGCTGGCGCAGGAACTGGTGCGCAGCGTGATCGGCCGCGGCGACCGCGTGCTCTTCGTCTGCACCAAGAAGCAGCT
>DATABT010001108.1:0-3948 GCA_036259455.1 Longimicrobium sp.
CTGCCGGTGCCGTCCACGATCATCCCGTTGCGCACCAGCAGGTCGTACGGCCCCTCCGCCGGCGCGGGAGAAGTGGACGGCTGGCTTCCGGTACACGCCACCGCGGTGACGCAGAGCACGGTCAAAAGGAGCGGTCCGAGACGGAGCATCGGCGTCACCATGCAGGTGGACTGAGGAGAATGCCGCGAATCGCCATCGTGCCACGGCTGGCGCATTCTGGACGGACTTGACGATCCGGACTCACGGGATGCATAGTAGAGCACGTCGGCGCCGCTCGAAACCCCGGCGGGCGTACCACTGATCGAAACGGTTGATGACCCATGGCGACACGACTCCAGCGTGCGCGCATCGCCCCCAGGTGGCGAGCAGGCCTGCGCCGCGGCAAAGTCAGGAATGAGGCGACGCTGGCGATCCGGAGGTCACCCGCGATGATGGAGATTCTGCGGCGGGCCGACGAACAGCTGCGCGCCTGGGGAGTGGAGGCTACGCCGATGAGACGGGTGAAGCAGCCGTTCGATTATGAGCGCTAGACGTCCTGCCGAACGCACGCAATCGCCTGCCGTCCCAACGGAAGAACGACAGGCGATTGTGCTTCAGCAGTTCAGGCACGATCTCTCGTACTGGATCAGCATCAATCCCAGGACCGCGCTCCGGGTAATGCGGCTCGTGGAAGACGTCCTGCGCGATCCGTTCACGGGAATCGGAAAGCCAGAACCGCTGAAATATGACCAGCGGGGCCGATGGTCCCGGCGGATCACCGATGAAGACCGATTGCTCTACTTCGCGCGAAGGAGCGATCTACTTCATCTCCGCACGCTGGCACTACGACCTGAATTAGCCATTACGCCCCGGCCGCCACCTCGCCGTGGACCATGGTGCGGGCGTAGGAGAGGGCGCCGTGCACGGCGTCCGCCCGGGCGGGCTGAATGCGGTAGCGGTGGGCGTTCTGGGCCAGCTGCCGGTCCACCATGGTGGCGTACAGGCCGGAGCGAAGCACGCCGCCGTGGAACACCACCGGCACGTCGCCCGGCCAGGGGCCCAGCCGGTGCGCCAGGGCGATGACGTGGCTGGCCAGCTCGCGGGCGTGGTGCTCCACCACGCGCATGGCCAGCCCGTCGCCCGCGGCGGCGACGTCCACCACGTGGCGCGCCAGGGCGGCGATGTCGCTCTTTGACGCGCGCCCCGCCCAGGGCGGAATGCCGCTCGGCTTCTCCAGCGACAGCACCTTCAGCAGCGCGGGCAGCAGCTGCGTCTCCCCCTCGCGCCCATCCACCGAGCGCAGGGCGGCGGCCAGGCCGGAGCGGCCGATGGCGTAGCCGCTTCCCTCGTCGCCCACCATCATCCCCCACCCGCCGCAGCGCTCCATCCGCCCGTCCGGGCCGCGCCCGTACGCCACGGAGCCCGTCCCCGCGATCAGCAGCACCCCCGCCCCGCCGCCGAACGCGCCGTGCAGCGCGATCTCGCCGTCGGAGACGATCCGCACCGCGCCGGCGACCTCCGCCCCCGCCAGCGCGTTCTCCACCGCCACCCGCTCCGCCTCGTTCCCCACGCCGGCCAGCCCCGCGCAGAGCGCCGCGGGACGGCCGGAAAGCCCCGCCTGCGCCAGCGCCAGGCGCACCAGCTGCGCAATGACCTCCGCGCTGCGCTCGGGGTGGCGCGGGTCTACGATCCCCGCCGGGCCGGCGACCCGCGCCAGCTCGGCGCCGGCCGCGTCGGCCAGCACCAGCGTGGAGCGCGTGCCGCCCCCGTCCACCCCCGCGAACGTCTGCGTCATGCGTCAGTGCGTGGTCTGGCCGCCCAGCTCCGTCACCTCGGCGGCGTCGCCCTCCAGCCCCGGCTGCGATCCCGCGCCCGCGCCGGGAAAGTCCGTGGCGCGGCGGCGGCGCGACCGGTCGCCCAGGGCGCTGGTCGGCACCGTCTCCACCTCCAGCGGGCGGCCGTTGCGGCGGACCACGTACGCCTCCATGGCGAAGTACTCCGGCAGCCCCAGCCGGTCCACGATGCGCGCCGTGCCGGTGTTGCGCTCCTCCACGCGCTGCCAGAACTCGCGGTCGTCCTGCCCCGGGAACGGCGCCTTGTCCTTCTGGCTCTGGTGCTTGTAGATGGCCAGGATCTTCAGCGTCAGCTCGTCCTCCGACAGCGGCACCAGCACGTCGGCCTCGCTCACCGGCCACTCCTGCCAGGCGCCGCGGTAGTACCACACCTCCGGCGCCTCGCCGCTGTACTCGTCCAGCGCGCGTATCACCGCCTGCAGGCACATGCGGTGGGTGCCGTGCGGGTCCGAAAGGTCGCCCGCGACGAAGACGATCTCCGGCTTGTGATTCTCCAGCAGTTCCAGCGTGATCCGCACGTCCTCGGGCCCGATGGGGTCCTTGCGCACCTTGCCCGTCTGGTAGAAGGGGAGCTTGAGGAAGCACGCCTGCCGCTTCTTCATCCCGAACGTTTCGATGCCGCTCACCGCCTCGGCTTCGCGGATGCGCTGCTTGATGGTCTGTACTTCGGGGATGTCCACCTGGCCGGGGTGCTTGCTGTCCAGGAACCCCTCCATCCGCCCCGTAAGCTCCTCGATGCGCCCGTCGCCCAGGTCGAAGTCACGGCTGAAGCGGTTGAGGAAGTCGAGATAGCGCCGCACCTCGTGGTCGAAGACCGCGATGTTCCCCGACGTCTGGTACGCCACCAGGATGTCGTTGTTGTTCTGGTGCAGCTTGTTCAGGATACCGCCCATGGAGATCACGTCGTCGTCCGGGTGCGGGCTAAAGACGACGATGCGCTTGCCCTGCGGCAGCTTGCTCCTGCCGCGGATCTTGGAGATGAGCGCGTTGAACACCTCGCCGTTCAGCGGCCCCGCGCTGCCGTAGCGCGCCAGCAGGCTGGACAGGTGGTGCTCGCGGTAGTCGTAGTTGTCCAGGCGCAGGATGGACTTGCCCACCGATTCGCTGAGCCAGATGACGGCGCGGATCTCCAGGTCCCGCGTCCACCGCACCTCGCCCACCACCCACGGCGTCTTGACGCGGGTGAGCTCCGCGGCCGCGGCGGGATCGAGGTAGAAGGTCGCGTTCGGGTGCGTCTGCAGGTACGTGGCGGCCACGTCCGGGTCCGGCTCGCCCTCCACGGCGCGGCGGATGACGGCGGCCTTGTGCTCGCCCGTGGCGATGAGCGCGACCTCGCGGGCGTCCAGGATGCTGGCCACGCCCATGGTGATGGCCTCGGTGGGAACGTTGTCCTCGCCGAAGAAGTCCGCCGCCGCGTCGCGCCGGGTCACCGTGTCCAGCGCGATCAGCCGCGTGCGGCTCTCCACGCCCGAGCCGGGCTCGTTGAAGCCGATGTGCCCCGTCTTGCCGATGCCCAGCAGCTGAAAGTCGATGCCGCCCAGGGCGCGGATCTTTGCCTCGTACTGGCGGCAGTGGTCCTCCACCTGCTCGCGCGGGATGTCGCCCCGGGGAATGTTGACGTTCCCGCGCGGGATGTTGATGTGCTCGAACAGGTTCTCCCACATGTACCGGTGGTAGCTGTGGATGCTGTCGGGCGCCATCGGGTAGTACTCGTCGAGGTTGAAGCTGACGACGTTGCCGAAGTCGAGCCCCTCGTCGCGGTGCATGCGGATGAGCTCGCGGTAGATGCCGATGGGCGTGCTGCCGGTGGCCAGCCCCAGCACGGCGGGCCGCCCCTCGGCGTTGGCCGCGCGGATCACGCCGGCAATGCGCTGCGCCAGCGTGCTGGCGATCTGGTCGTGCTCGAGAATCTGGACGGGTACGCGCTCGCGGGACTGCGCCATGGCCTCGATCGAAGCTGGTTTCTCGGGATGCGGTCGGACTTCGGTGAATCAGGTGCCGGAGCGGGCTGCACGCTCCGGGCCAGGGTCGGACAGGCTTCGCTCCCTTTGGACGGCGTGTTGCGGCGTGTTGCGGGCCGAAGGAGCGAGCTGGAAGATCGTTCACGCTACGAATC
>DATABT010001109.1:0-7761 GCA_036259455.1 Longimicrobium sp.
TCTCTTCCAAATGACGCAGCCGAGTGCTGGGAGCCGCAAATGAGCAGCATTGAACGGGGAGCGACGCGTGCCGATGGCGCGCTGGCGGAAGAACTGCTGGGGATTGTGTTCACCACGGCCAAGGACCTGCGGCACGCCGCCGAGCAGGCGCTGGGGCAGGAGTTCGTTCCGACCGAAGTGGTGAGCGAGGACGAGCGGACCGCGGACCTGGTGCTCCGGCCCGCCGGCATGCCCGAGATTCACGTGCACGCCGCGCGCGAGCGCCACTGGTACCCGTACGAGATCGTCCGGGTCGAGGACGTGGAGCGCTGACGGATTCAACGCAGAGTGCGCGGAATTGAGACGAGAGTACGCAGAGGACTGCAGATCGGTCCTCTGCGTACTCTCTTCTCAACTCTGCGTCCTCTGCGTTCCTATCGGTTCCGGCACTACGCGAGTGCGATGACGCCGTGCTCGGCGGCGGAGCGGCGCGCGGCCTCAATCACGCGCAGCCCCGCCACGGCGTCCCCGGGATCGACGGGCGGCGGGCCGCCTTTGCGCAGCGCGGCGGCGATGCCGGCGTAGTATGCGGGCCAGTCGCCCGGCTCCGTGCGCACCGGCGTCCAATCCTCCCCCGCGCTCAGGCGGCCCCAGCGCGCCTCCGGCTCCTCGCCCATCCCGGTCCCGGGCGCGCGCCGCCGCGGATCCCCGCTTCCTGCACGTCCAGCCCGTGCTTCACGTACGCGGCGCGGCTCCCCAGCACCCGCATTCGCAGGTCGTCGTCCGCGTCCCCTCGCTGGTCCACACAGGTGCGAGCGCACGCCGGACGCGTGCTCCAGCGCCACGAACGCGTCGTCATCCACCGCCACGCCCGGCCGCCGGCGCTCCACCTCCGCGTAGACGCGCCTCACCGGCCCCCACAGCACCAGCGCCTGGTCGATCAGGTGGCTGCCCGGGTCGAACAGCAGCCCACCCGCGTCCGCGGGGTCGCCCGACTCGCGCCGCCACCCCTGCCCGGGTACCGGCCGCCACCGCTCGAAGCGCGATTCGTAACGATGCACGTCCCCAGCGCACCGTCCGCCAGCCGCCGCCGCACCGTGAGAAAGTCGCCGTCCCATCGCCGGTTCTGGAAGACGGAGAGGTGCAGGTTGCGATGACGCGCCTCGTCCACCAGTCCCTGCGCTTCGGCGGACGAGGCCGCGAACGGCTCGTCCACCACCACCACCACCGCCAGCCCCGCCCGCAGCGCCGCCCGTGCGAACGATACGTGCGTGCGGTTCGGCGACGCGACGGCGACCAGGTCCAGCTCGCCCGCGCGCTTCCACAGCCGATCCACGCCGTCGATGACGTCCACGCCCGGATGCTCGCGCCGCGCCTGCTCCGCTCGCTCCGGGTTCGAAGTGACGACGACGGACAGCCTCATCCCCGGTGTCACCCCGATCAGCGGCGCGTGAAACACGGCTCCTGCCAGCCCGTACCCGATCACCCCACCCGGATTTCCGCCGTCATCGCAACTCCTGATCTGTCCTCGATCTGTCCTGGGAGACGACGGCAACGCGTGCGGGAGGATGCTGCCATGAGCACGGCCCATCAATTGTCAGCACGATTAACAAATTCCGCGCTCGCCGTCTACCTGGACGGAGAGCCATGGTGGATCGACACACGGCGATCGAGGAAACCCACTTCGCGAAGGCGGCCTTCGCGCCCTTCCCGCGGCGAATTCTTCATTCGCTGTTGAGATGACGCACCTATCCAGCCGGTGTCTCCGGGGAGGAGAACGTGGAGCGGCGGTTCCGGGGTGAGGGGACCAGCACCTCCACCTGCAGGCCGGGAAGAAGGGGAAGCTGCGTCTGCACGCTCACGTCCTGCCACGGCGCACCGCCCTCCACCACCACCGTGCGGCTGCGGACGCGCATACGTCCGCCCAGGCGCGCCACCATCTCGCTGACGCGTTTGAGCCCCTGCCCGCGCCCCGGCTGAACCCAGCGGCTGCGGCCGTCCAGCAGCACCTGCATCAGCGCGTCCCGCTCGTCGCGCAACCCCAGGGAGCCGGACATCCCCACCCCCGCGTCCGCCACCGCCAGCCGCAGCTCGCCGTCCCGCGTGCGCCACCCCGCCACCCACGCGGGCGCGCCGGCGTGCTCCACCGCGTTGCGCGCCAGCTCGCGCAGAATGGACGAGAGCGCGCGGGCGTCCAGCGGGCGCCATCCCAGCCGCGCCAGCCGGTCGAAGAACTGCGCGCCGGAAATGGCCTCGATGAGCCCGAACACGTCCAGCGCGTCCGCCACCCGCAGCGGCGGCACCACGGCGTCGGGCGGAACGGGAAGGCGCGGCGGGTCCACGCCGTGCCAGGCGGCCAGCAGCGTGAGCATGAGAAAGGCGCCCGGCTCCGCCGCGCGCACGTGCCGCGCGTCGAAGCGGGGCGCCTCCACCACCGGGGGCAGCCGCTCCAGCAGTTCCTCCACCGCCTGCGCGTGCAGCCGCAGCGGCAGCGCGATGGGCGGCACCGCGCGGGCGGGCGCCGCGGTTCCCAGCAGGACCGCGGGGCGCTGGTCGCGCGCGGCGGGAGGCGGCGCGTCCATCGTCCTCCCCTCAGGCCACCTTGGGCGCGGCGAACTTGCGCGCCACCAGCAGCGCCGTGGCGCCGCGCAGGCGCTGGCTTCCCCCCTGCGCAGCCGCGGTCACCGGCATCACCGGCGTCTGCGCGGCGGCCTCCGTCAGGGTGCGCTCGCGGATGCGCTCCGCCACCACTTCGTGGATCACGTCCCAGGCTCCGGTAATTTCGCCGCCCACCAGGATGCGCGCCGGACTGAGCGCCGTCACGATCCCCGCCAGGCCGATCCCCAGGTAATGCCCCGTCTCCAGCAGCGCGCGCCGGGCCGCGTCGTCGCCCGAGCGCACGCGGGCAATCAGGTCCTCCATCGTGAACCCGCTCTGGCGAAGGCGTTCGCGACTCTCCGGCTCCCAGGGGTCGAGGCCGAAGTACCGCGCCAGCGTGGCCACGTTGCTGGTGTACGCCTCCAGGCACCCCTGCAGCCCGCACATGCAGCGCGGCCCGTCCAGCGACAGCGGCAGGTGGCCGAACTCGCCCGCGGTGTCGCCGTGGCCGCGGAACACCTCGCCGTCCTCCACCACGCCCACGCCCACACCGTCCGAGACCGTGACGTACGCGAAGTTGTCCGGGTCGCCGCCGCCGAAGGGTGGCAGCCACATGTGTGCCAGCGCGCAGGCGATGGGGGCGTTCTCGATGAACACGCGCAGCCCCGTCCCCTCCGCCAGCTTCTCGCGGATCTCCACCTCGCGCCACCCCAGCTGCGGCGAGTTGAGGATGAGACCCGTGCGGCGGTGGATCATCCCCGGCACCACGATCCCGATCCCCTCGCACTCCGCCACCGCGTGGTCGCGCAGCAGCCGCCTGACCCGTACCACCAGCTCCTTCACCAGCGCGTCCGGCGAAAGCTCCGTGGGAAACGACTCCATGGCCACCTGGCGCCCGTCCAGGTCGCTGAGCGCCAGGCAGGTGTGGCTGAAGCGCACGTCCACCGCGATGGCGTACTGGTCGCGCGTGCGCACGTGCAGCAGCGTGGGCTTGCGGCCCCGCGGGGCGTTGGCCACGGCGCCTTCCAGCAGAATGCCGTCCTGGATGAGCCCGTCCACCAGCTGGGTGATCATTCCCCGCCCCACGTGCATCCGCCGCGCCAGGTCCGCGCGGGAGAGCGGCTCGTGCTCGCGCACCAGGTTGAGCACGATCTTGCGGTTGATCTCGCGGGGGGTAGAACGCGTCGCGCGCCGGAACTGTACCGTGTTGATCTTGCGCATTCTTCCTCCCCATGGCACGCACGATGTCCGCGCCGGCCCGGCGGTTTTCGCGCCGGGCACGTCGTGTCAGGACCCTTCCGCAAACAATTGGAAGGTTCTCTTCCAATTTCTACACGGAGCCCCTGATTGACAAGTGCGGCGTGCGTACCGGATGTGTGACGGCGCATGGCCCGGTGCGTCACGCCGGCGGGGGGGGCACACGCAGGACGCGGCGGAGAGAAAGAGGACGCGGAGACGGATGTCCCCGCGTCCCTTCTCCGTCCCGATTCGCACCCTCAATCGTGCAGAGGCGGCAGCGGCTCGCCTTCGGGGATGAAGCGCAGCGCCACCCCGTTGTTGCAGTAGCGCTTTCCCGTGGGCCGCGGCCCGTCGTTGAACACGTGCCCCTGGTGACCGCCGCAGCGCGCGCAGTGGTACTCGGTGCGCGGCCAGAAGAGCAGGAAGTCGCGCCTGGTTTCCAGGTGGCCGGGGATGGGATCCCAGAAGCTGGGCCACCCCGTGCCGCTCTCGTACTTGGTGTCGGACGTGAACAGCGGCAGCCCGCACGCGGCGCAGACGAACGTCCCTTTGCGCTTCTCGTGGTTCAGCGGACTGGTCCCCGCGCGCTCCGTCCCCTCCTCGAACAGCACGTGGTACGACTCGGCCGGCAGCTCCCGGCGCCACTCCGCGTGCGGTTTGTCCAGCCTTTCGAAGTCCTTTTCGGTGGACGATCCCATCGTCTTTATCTCCCTCCCCGTTTCGAGTCACCGCAGGGAATGCGGCACGCGCAGGATTGGTTCCCGCGGGGCCGCATCCATTCTACCCCGTTGTCTCGATGGGGTTTGTGCCCCGTCAGGATACGGTTGATGGCTCCCGCGCCGACGCGAACACCTCGCCCAGTTCCGACTGCGCGCCCAGCGCCAGCTCCGCCACCGCGCGGCCGCACAGCGCGCCGATGACGTTGCCGGTGCCGCTGTAGCCGCCGGCGGCCCACACGCGCGGACGCACCTCTTCCAGGATCGGCAGCCCCGTCTCGCTGAAGCTTACGGACGCGGCCCAGCGGTGCGTCACCGGCGCCCTCACGCCGATCCCCTCGCGCAGCCAGCGCTCCAGGTGCGTCTGCACGGTGTCGCAGGGGTCGACGTCGTGCGTCCACTCGTCGTCGCCGCCCGCGTCGCGAAAGCCACCCAGCGCAATGCGGCCGTCCGGCAGCTGCTGCCAGTACTCGAAGCCCCAGCGCGCGTAGACGGGCCGCGGCAGGCGCACCTCGTCCGTGGGCGCGGTGGCGATCATCTGCAGGCGAGCGGTGCGAATGCGCGGCACCAGCTCCGGGAGCACGGCCTCCAACCTTCCGTCCACGGCCACGATCACCCGTTCGCAGCGGATGGTGCCGCGCGGCGTCCGCACCTCGCCCGGGCGGATGCCGACGGCGGGCGTCTGCTCGTACAGCCGCGCGCCCGCCTCAACCGCGCGGCGCGCGAGGATGCGGCAGCGGCGCAGCGGGTTGAAGACGCCGTCAGTGGGCAGCACCAGCCCGCGCCCCTCGGGCCCATCGTACCACTCCGCCGGCAGGTCGTCCGCCCGCAGCGCGGCCAGGTGATGGCGGCAGTCCTCCGCCTCCTCGTCGTCAAGCGCAATGCGCAGCGAGCCCGTGAGCCGCACCGCCTGCGGCGTCTCCGCCGCAATGCGCTGGATCTCGCCGATCGTGAGCCGGTAGATGCGCCGCGCGCGATGGTGCCCGTGCCGCTGGATAGCGTCGTGGTAGAAGTCGTACGCCCCCGCGAGCAGGAACCCGCCGTTTCGCCCGGCCGCCCCGCCCGCCACCTGCCCCGCGTCGATGCCGATGACGGACACGCCCCGCCGCAGCAGCTCACTCACGCACGTCAGCCCCGACCCGCCCAAACCGACGACGCACACGTCGGCGAACGCGTCGGAGTCGAGGCGCGGCAGCGGCGCCCACGCGCCATCGTCCCAGACGGGGGTGTTGGGAAGCTGATCAGGCATGGTCGGCGCTAGTCATCAGAATCTCAGGGTTTTGCTGCGCGTCGGTTCTCCTCCATGAGCTCCATCACAGCGGCTCGGGCAGCGGCGTGAGAGATTGTCCCGGTTCCCGCGGAACTCTTCACGACACGTGCGTTCTTCGGTGCTCGACGCAAGCCGGCATGCTTGCCGCGAACGCCGCCATTCAAGGTGTACTCGGGAAGGATCTCGTCGTCAGGAATCTCGGACGGCTCGTTCATCTCGCCTCGTTCACGCTGATGGAACCGAAGTACTACTCCACCCCGTTACGCCTGTGGGTCTGTATCACCACGGATTGTCACGCAGCCACTCGGCCGTCACGATCGTGTAATCTGGAAAGGTCAGATCGTCCCGCACCAGGCGCAGTTCCTTGCAGAGCAACGGCAGTTCGCACTCAAACCGCTCATACCGCTCCATCATCACCATTCCGCTGGGAAGCGATGCATCGCTCGCGCTACGCAACTAGTTTCGCACGAGCTTGACTGCCGCACGAGGACTGCTGTTGTGGGCGCGGATGTCCTGTCCAGAGATGTTCGAGCAGAATTTCTGGTATCGATCATTCTCGCGGTCCAGGATCAAAGCCGCCTTTTTGCGCTGATCACCGGTCCCCGAATCGCTTGGCGCCAGGGAAGAGGCCCAGTTCCAGCGGCATGTTGAAGCGGGGCAGGCTCCACCGAGCGTCGAGTTCCGTCCGCGAGATGTCGTGGATCCCGAGGCGGCAGGCACCGATCAGGCGCTCGATCTTGTCGATCCGAACCTGGCTGCTATCCTCGAGTTCCAGCGCACACCGCGCCACGAAGCCGCAGTCGTGGACGGCAAACACCAGCGCCTCAAAGATTGGCCGGTATTCACCGTCAAAGGGACAGTTGATGTAGACGTGGTCGTGGAACGAAGGGTTAGCCACGCGACGAACACGAGCAAAGGATCAGGCGATCTCGCCCGTCGCGCGCAGCCGCTTGATCGCGGCACGCACCTCACGCGGCGAAACCGTACCCGTCTTGTAGGCGGGCTTCACCACGCGCGCGTTTGAAGGCGGAGTGCGCTGCGCGGCGGACGCGCTGGCGACCTTGCGCCCGCTGCGCGCATTCGCCATGTCGGCGATCGGCAGTGCGTCCGAGCGCCGGACGGGCGGCGGCTTCGGAGCGTCGTCGGTTGGAGCCGTCTTTCTGGGCATGAACACCTCCGCGGATGACGCGTGTGGGGAGAACGAAACGTACACTCCGCGGGCAGCTCAATCAACCCGCTCCCATCTGGCGTCAGCGCAGCAACATCGCCCATCCACGAGCCGTCATCCATCGCATCCAGCGCATTCACACCCCCGCCGTCCGCACGCGCAGCCGCACGGTCTTGCCGCCGGGCGCGGGGTAGTCGATCTGGCGCGGGGGGGCGGCGAAGTGGGACGGGTAGCCCTTGATGGCGGTGGATTCCGTCATCACCTCTTCGTCCTGCGGCACCGTGCGCAGGATGTCTTCGCTCATCAAGACGATGAGCTTGCTGCGCGGGCGGGTGATGGACACGTTGAACCGGTTGGGGTTCAACAGGAAGGCCGCCTCGCGCTCGGCGTACTCGCGGTCCGCGACGGCGTAGGAGACCAGGATCAGCTCGCGCTCGTTCCCCTGCATCCGCTCCACCGTGTCCACCACGGGCAGTTCCTCGCGCGGCCAGCCGCCGGCCACCAGCTCGCCCAGAATGGCGCTGTTCTGCGCGCGGCGCGGCGAGATCACCGCCCGCCCGTGCGCGCGGAACGCCTCCGCCGTGTAGCGCTCCCCCGTCACCGGATCGGCCATCCCCGCGCGCGCCAGGCGGGCGATGCGCGCCACCAGCGACGCCTCCACCGCGTTTCGCGCCGTCGCGCGCACGCCCTCGTACGTGCAGAAGACGACGGGCTCGTCCGGCCGCAGGAACGCATCCCACAGCACCGCATCCACCGGATTGGAAAGATCCGCCGCGTCGGCGGCCAGGATC
>DATABT010001110.1:0-6578 GCA_036259455.1 Longimicrobium sp.
TTCACGCAGAGCAGCAGAGAGACAGAGGAGCAGAGAACCCGGTGTCCTCTGTCTCTCTGCTGCTCTGCGTGAATGCCGGTTTCTGTTCGCGCGAGGGTCTTGCGCCGCGGGCGAATTCGGCTTTTATTCGGATGCGAAGAAATTCCGAAGCATCCGGAGGCCGCCGTGGACACCATGACGCTGGACCAGAAGCTCGACCTGCTGATCACCCTGGCGGGCGACGACCACGACGGCGCGGGCGGCAAGGACCGCGTGCTGCCCCCGCGGCTGCGGCACACCAGGGAGGTGGGCGCGCTGCGGCCGCTGAACATCCGCGACCTGCGGGTGCCGGGTAAGGGGCAGATGTCGCTGCTGCGCATTCTGATGACCAACGCGTGCAGCTTCAACTGCCACTACTGCCCCATGCGCCGTGACCGTGACATGCCGCGCACCCTGCTGAAGCCGGAAGAGCTGGTGCGCATCTTCATGGAGGCGTACCGCCGCGGCTGGTGCAGCGGCCTGTTCATCACCACCGGCATTCCCGGCAGGCCGGTAAAGGTGATGGACGACCTGATCACCGTGCTGGAGCTGCTGCGCAGCCGGGAGGGGTTCCGCGGCTACGTGCACGTGAAGATGGTGCCCGGCGGACAGCCCGCGCAGATCGAGCGGCTGACGGCGCTGGCCAGCCGCGTCTCGCTGAACCTGGAGGCGCCCTGCGGCCAGTCCCTCACGCGGATCGCGCCGGAGAAGAGCCTGGAATCGGCGCTCACCTCCCGGCACACCGCGCGCAGGCTCGTCCGGCGCGAGCAGGCGGAGCGGCGCGAGGGGCGGCCGGCCGACCCGCTGCGCCCCGGCGGCGCGTCGGGGATGACGATGCAGTTCGTGGTGGGCGCCACGCCCGACACGGACCGCACGCTCATCGGCAAGGTGACGGAGTTGTACGCGGCGGGCGGCATTCACCACGCCCACTTCAGTGCCTTTCGCCCCATCCGCGACACGCCGATGGAGAACGCGCCGGAAACGCCCGTGCTGCGCGAGCAGCGGCTGTACCAGGCGGACTACCTGCTGCGCCGGTACGGCTTCGGCGCGGACGAGGTGGTGTTCGACGGCAACGGCAACCTGCCGCTGCAGAACGATCCCAAGACCACCTGGGCCCTGGCCCACCCGGAGTTCTTTCCCGTGGAGGTGAAGACGGCCGCGTACGAGACGCTGCTGCGCGTCCCGGGCATCGGCCCCGGCGCGGCGAAGCGCATCGTCGCCGAGCGCCCGACGACGGTGATCGGCGGGCTGGGGGACCTGCGGAAGATGGGCGTGGTGACCACGCGCGCGGCGGGGTTCCTTACGCTGGGCGGCAAGCGGCTGCAGAGCATCGTGTGGAGCGAGCAGCTGGGCTTCTGGGGCCCGGACGACGACGCGGGCAAGTACCACCTCACCTACAGCGTGAGCCCGGGCACGTTCAGGTAGGGGGGACGTCGCTCGACGCGAGGTTGCACGGGTTTGTCCCAAAACCGCCGGTTGAAACCGGCGGCTATGACGGCCGTAAGCCCCGCCCTGGGCTCGCGGAGCTCCCCCGGCGGGGCTTCAACACCACGGGCGCTGCGCGCAAACGGCGGGGCGCAGGACCTGTGGACGTCTACACCCTCCTCCCACGCGGTTCGTGGGAGAGGGTGCGGGCCTTGGCGAGGGGGTGAGGGCCCGCGGCACGGGGCGGCGGATCGGGCTACACGGCGGCGATCTCCGCGTCCGCCGTGGCTTCCACCTGCTTCCCCGCCCCACCTTTCGCCGCATCCATCTCCACCACCTCCCAGCGGCGGCCGGTCTTCGGATGCGCGGCGGCGTACTGGGGGAAGTTCTCGGCGAAGTAGCGGCCCCAGTGCGGGCGCTCGCCGTTGACGTCGGTGAATCCGTACTCCTCCGACAGCGCCCACGAGCCCAGGATGGAGCCGGACTTCCGCATCATCTCCGGGTCCGCCGCAAGCGCGGCGACAGCGCGGCCGACGAAGCACGGCGTCTCCGAGCCCGCGAACCCGAAGTCCTGCGCCTCCTTGCTGGTGCGCGCCACCTCGCGCCAGTTCTCCTCCGTGGCCCCCAGCGTCGCGAGCACCTCTTCCGTGCGCATGAAGCCGGGCGCGATGGCCACCGCCGCCACGCCGTGCGGCGCCAGCTCTTCCGCCAGGCCGTACATCAGCCGCTTGAGCACGGTGGGGCCCAGGTCGTAGAACATGGACCCGCCGTAGCCCAGCGTGTGGCTCTCCTGGATGGTGGCGATCAGCCCGCTCTTGCGCTCCATCATCAGCGGGGCGGCGTGGCGGCAGGTGATGACGTGCGGCCACACGTAAGACTGAAAGCCCGGCAGGTCCTCCGCCATGTCCAGTTCCCAGAACGGCTTGAAGCTCTCCATCTGCGGGCTGCCGAGCACGTTCACCTGCACGTCCAGCCGCCCCTTCTCCTTCGCGATCCGGGCGTAGAGTTCCTTCACCTCCGCCTCCACGGCGTGGTCCACGCGCACGGGAATGCCCGCGCCGCCCGCCGCGGTCACCATCTCCGCCGTCTCCTCCACCGTCTCCGGACGGCCGGCGTGGCGCCCGCCCGAGGGCGTGCCGGCGGCCCCGCGGCCGGTGCAGTAGACGGTGGCGCCCGCCTCGCCCAGCATTCGCGCGATGCCGCGCCCCGCCCCGCGCGTGGCCCCCGCGACCACCGCGACCCTGCCCGTGAGTGGCTTCATCTCCCGCCTCCTGGTTTACGACCGCATGGCGCCACCGACCCCGGCGCGTTAAACTAAACACGATGCAGAAACTATTCTAAACCAGCTTTAGAAACTGTCAAGGGGATGATGTTCATCCGGGAGTTCGCCGGCGGTGGAGGGCCCCTCCCCCCGGCTCCCTCCCCGCTCGTTCCTCGCGGAACGGGAGAGAACGTCTGCGCTTCGCGGAGGCGCGCGTGAGCCCGCGGCCGCGAAAGGCGAGCGACGAGGAGGTGTTCGCGGCGGCGCACCGCGTGATGCAGCGGGTGGGGCCCGCGGAGCTCACGCTGGGACGCATCGCCGCGGAGGCGGGGGTCACGGCGGGGGCGCTGGTGCAGCGCTTCGGGTCGCGGCGGGGGCTGATGCTGGCGCTGATGGCGGAATTCTCCAGCAGCGCGCCGGCGTTCTTCGCGCGGATTCGCGCGGCGCATCCTTCGCCGCTGCAGGCGCTGCGGGCGTACGCGGCGTGCCACGCGCAGATGGCGGAGTCGCCGCAGACGCTGGCGCATCACCTCTCGTATCTGCAGGTCGACCTCACCGATCCGGACTTCCACGCGCACATGCGCACGCAGGCGGCCGCCACGCGCGACGAGCTGCGGCGGCTGGTCGCGGAGGCCGTCGCGGCGGGGGAGCTGATCGCGGAGACGGACGTGGACGTGCTGGCGCGCGCGGTGCTGGCGGCGCTCAACGGAGCGCTCTTCGTCTGGGCGATGCTGCGCGAGGGCACCGCCGCCGAATCCGTCCGCGCCGACCTGGACGCCGTGCTGCGGCCGTATCTCCCACGATAGAAAGCGTGACGCGCAATAAGAGCGTGGACGTTCATCCCCCGAGAAGCGGGTGAGGTCATCCTGAAGTCATTCGGCGCGGCACGCGCTCTATAGAATTGAAAGTGGCCCTGCGCGAGGTGTCATTTCGAAGGAGGCGCCCGCGGGATCGCTGCTGGTGCACGGACCTGTGGCGCCGACTGAGAAATCTACTCACCCGTGCTGGTGGTCCGTCGCCGGCTTCGACCTCACCCGGAGTCCTATTCAGGGAGCGTCCTCAGCCTCAGCCGTGTTCAAGATTCATCCACTGAGAAGCGGGTGATGTCATCCTGGAGTCATTCGGCGCCGCGCGCACCCTGCAGGATGAAAGTCGCTCGCGCCGTGGTTGTCATTTCGAAGGACGCGCCCGCGTGATCGCGGGTGCACGGACCTGTGGCGCCGACTGAGCAATCTACTCACTCGTGCTGGTGGTCCGTCGCGGGCTTCGACCTCGACGCCGAACTGTCATTTCGAAGGAGGCGCCCGCTCTGGACTCAGCCCGTGCAGGAGGCCCATGGCGCCGACTGAGAAATCTACTCACCTGTGCAGGTGATCGGTCCCCGGCCCGGTCCTCGCCCCGAGTCGATGCGGTGCATCCGGGGACGGAGGGCGGCAACGGCGGCGGGCCACGAGCGCGGGTGATTGGATTTCTCAGTCGTCGCAACAGGATCCTGCATGGGCAAAGTCCCCGCGGCGCCTCCTTCGAAATGACAGTTCACGGCGCGTGGACCTCGCGTTGCAACGAAATCCGCGATGAGCCATTTTTCAACACCCCCTCACTCTCACGGAACTTCATCGTGCAGAACGCTTTCGGCGCGACCGAAGGATCGTGTCCGCGAAGCGAACTCCCGTGGAAAGAACTCCCGGGCGAGGGCGGAGCGAAAATACGGGTCACCAGCACGGGTGAGTAGATTTCTCAGTCGGCGCCCCGGGCTTTCTGCACGGGCGCCGATCGCGCGGGCGCCTCCTTCGAAATGACAGTTGCGGCTCGGACGACTTGCATGGTGCATGGTGCGCGCGGCACCGGATGACATCGTGCGGGGAGAGATTGTTCCTCAAGAGCAGAGGACGTGGAGATGCGATGTCTCCGCGTCCTCTCGTTTTTCCTCCGCTTTCCTCCGCGCGATGCAGCCTCAGCGGTCGCGGTGCTTGCGATGCTCGTCGGGGCCGTGCGTGCGGTGCCACTCCATCTCCTCCGCCGTCACGGGGCGGATGAGGATGTCCGACGCCAGCCAGAGGGTGTGCCCGAACGGGTAGAACAGGAAGGGGGCGATCACCGCCAGCCCCAGACTGAGCCAGAGCAGCGCGTTCCACGGCACGCTGCCCCAGAGGATGACGACCAGCGCCAGCATGGCCAGCACCACCAGGAACTCGGCCAGCACCATGTTGAACATGATGGCGCCCAGGAAGAAGTCTTCCTCGCCGCGCTCCGTGCGCAGGCCGCAGAAGGGGCAGTTGCGCTTCATCTTCATCCACGACCCCTTGATGCGCCCTTCGCCGCAGTGCGGGCAGCGCAGGCGCAACGCGCGCGTGTACAGCGTGGCGCCCCGCCCCACGGCCGTCTGCGCGGGATCTCTGTAAGCCGTCATCGTCACGGTGTTTGCGCTCCTCCGTCCGTCCGGTCCGAAAGGGGTGCTCGCCAAGTGTTATCTCATTGGACGGACGGAAGATACACCCTGCGGTCGCGTGGCGTAGTCGGGCAATCCCTTACCCGGAATCAGTGGATCGCGCGGGATCACGAGGGGCGGCTGAAGCCGCGGCTCGAACTGCCATAAGCCCGTCCCCTTACGGGTTTCTCGATCCGCATCATCCAGACGGTTTCCGCGTCGTCCTCGTCGCGGACCACGGCGGCGAAGCGGGTGCCGCGGATGCCGGGGGATGAGTACGCGGAGGGGAGAAAAACACGGAGGACGCGGAGATCGCCATCATCCGCGTCCTGTCTGTGTTTCTCCGCGTCCTTTGCCTGATCAGATCTCCAGCCGCTCGACGTCCGCGGCGTCGCCCCAGAGGCGGTGGATGACGGGCGCGACCTCCGCCGGGTCGCCGGTGGTGAGGATGCGGACGGTGCCCACGCCGCCCTCCGTCTCCAGCGCGCCCGCCTCGGTCAGGATCTGCCGCGTGCGCCGGGCAATGGCCTCGCCGCTGTCCAGCAGGCGCACCTCCGGCCCCAGCGCCTCGCGGATCGCGTCGCGCACGAAGACGTAGTGCGTGCAGCCCAGGACGACGGTATCCACCCCGGATTCGCGCAGCGGCGCCACGTATTCCTTCATCCGCGCCGCCAGGTCGGGCCCGGCGAACAGGCCATCCTCCACCAGGTCGGCCAGGCCGGGGCACGGGTCGCGGACCACCTGCACGCCGTCCGCGTAGTTGTCCACCAGCCGCTGGAACCGCGCGGATCGCAGCGTGCCGACGGTGGCCATCACCCCCACGCGGCCGTTGCGCGTCTGGCGGACGGCGGGCTTGAGCGCCGGCTCCAGGCCGATGACGGGGATGGCCAGCGTCTCGCGCAGCGCCTCCAGCGCCGCCCCGGAGGCGGTGTTGCAGGCCACCACGAGCACCTTGGCGCGCCGCGACTGGATCCACTCGCCGATGGCCAGCGTGCGGGCGCGCACCTCGTCGTCGCCGCGATCGCCGTAGGGGAGGTACGCGGTGTCGGCCACGTACAGCAGGTGCTCCGCGGGGAGCGCGCGGCGGATCTCGCGGGCCACGCTCAGCCCGCCCACGCCGCTGTCGAACACGCCCACGGGTGCCGTCACGGGCCTACGGGTACGGTGGCCCGCAGCTCGGTGCCGCCGCCGGGGCGCGGGACGGCGTTCACGTGCACGTCGAAGTCCTGCAGGTGCGCGGCGACGAACGCGTCCGCGCCGGAGAAGAAGAGCCAGAAGATGGAGAGCGTGATCCAGTCCTCGCGCTGGTTCTCGCGGTCGCGGACGAGCGGGTGCTTGGTCGTGGGCCCGATCTCCCCCGTCTCTCGGGCGATGGTCTCCAGCCGGCGCGCTTCGTCGAGCTTCTGGTTGGTCTTGAGGAGCATCCACAGGCTCCCCGTCTCCAGC
>DATABT010001111.1:0-2514 GCA_036259455.1 Longimicrobium sp.
CGCCGTCCGCGATCGTCGTTCCCTGCCCGCCGCCTCCCCCACCGCCGCGGGCCGGAGTGCCGCCCGTGCCGCCGCGGCGCCGGTCGTACTCGCGCGCCTTCTGCAGCTCCGCGCGCAGCAGGGCGATGCCGCGCGAGCGCGTTCCCGCGTTGCGGAAGTTGCTGGTGACCGACCGCCCGAGCGTGAAGGCGACCATGGTGGTGGTGTCCACCAGCGCCTCGCCCACGTCGTCGCCGCGCGTCTTTACGACCATGGTCTGGCCGCTGACCAGCGCGCCGGGGCCGTGGCCCGTGTGCACCGTGGTCACCCCGTATCCGCGCAGCCACTCCACCAGCTGCTCGCGCGCGTTGTAGGCGTCGATGGCGCGCAGCTCCGGGGCGATGACCTCGTTGCGGTCCAGCTGGTCCTGGTCGTGGGGCTGGTTCATCGCCCCGGCCAGGCCCACGACGCTGTGCGCGTCCACCAGTCCCGGCGTGACGACGCGGCCCGTGAGGGTGCGGTACCCCGAGGGGATCTGCACCTCCGCGGCCGTCCCCACCCGCTCGATCCTGCCGTCCGCGCCGACGAGCACCACGCCGTCGCGGATGGGCGCGCCGGCCATGGTGTAGACCGTCTCGCCGCGCACGGCGACCTGCGCGTCCGCCGCCGTGGCGCCGAGCGCCAGCGCCGCGGAGGCGAGCGCGATTCCGTTCATCCGCCGCATCTCAGTGCCCCTCCTCGCCTTCGTGCGTGTGCATGACCGCGCCGTCGAACACGTCCGGCCCGCCGATGGCGAACTGGCGGTCCGCCGGGTCGGCCAGATCGAACACCTTGAAGCCTTCTACCCACGTCTGCTCCACGTGCGTGTAGACGCTCAGCGGGTCACCGGAAAGGATGATGAAGTCGGCGTCCTTGCCCGGCTCCAGCGTGCCCACGCGGTCCTCGAGCCCCATCATCCGCGCGCCGGCGATGGTCATGGCCTCCAGCGCCCGCTCGCGCGACATTCCCAGGCGCACGCCGAAGCCGGCGGAGCGCAGGAAGAAGCGGCTGTCGGTGATGCCGTCGTCGGTGTGGAACGCCGTCAGCACGCCCGCGCGCTCCAGCGCCGCGCCGTTGACGTTGCTGAAGTCCAGCGTCTCCAGCTTTCCGCCCGGCGAATCGAGGATGATGATGCTGGCCGGCGCGCCCGCCCGGGCGATCTCGTCGGCCACCTTGTACGCCTCGCTCACGTGCTGCAGCACGATGCGGAAGCCGAACTCGCGGCTCAGCCGCAGCGCGGTGAGGATGTCGTCCGCGCGGTGGGTGTGAAAGTGGACCACGCGGCGGCCGTCCAGCACCTCCGCCAGCGCCTCCAGCTCCAGGTCGCGCGGGGTGACGCGGTCGGCGGCGCCGGCGGTGCGGATCTTTTCCCGGTACTCCTGCGCGCGGACGAAGCGCTCGCGCACGATGGCAGCGGCGCGGGCGCGCGTGTTGGGGAACGGGGGCTCGCCGCGCGGATTGGTGCCGTTGGCCATCTTGATCCCCCCGCAGATCTCCCGCTGCACGTCGCGGCAGAAGAGCAGGTCGTAGATGTCGGTACCGTCGCGCAGCTTGAGGTACGCCGTCTGGCCGCTCATGAGGTGGCCGCTGCCGGGCATCACGTTCACGGTGGTGACGCCGCCGGCCTGCGCCTTCTGGATCCCCTCGTCGCGCGCGTCGATGGCGTCCAGAATGCGCACGGACGGGTGCATGGGATTGCTCCGGTCGCCGCCGTCGCCGCCGCCGATGTGCGAGTGGGTGTCTACCAGCCCGGGCATGATGGTCTTGCCCGCGGCGTCGTGCACCACGGCGCCGGCGGGGATGGCCGTCTCCGGGCCGCCCACGGCGGTGATCTTTCCGCCCTGCACCACCAGCACGCCGTTCTGGATGGCGGGGCCGGAGATGGGGAGGATGGTGGCGCCCCGGAACGCGTGCGGCCAGCAGCGCCCCGGTCAGGGTACGTCTCATTCTAGGGAACAGGGAACAGGGAATAGGTAATAGCCTGCAACGGCAAACCGCGGCCGCCGGGGCTAAAACGAGCCGTCGCCGGGGGATGGATCCCCGGCGGCGCCTGACTGCGCTGTGTGTCGTTCGGATACGATAGTCGAACGTTCGTCCGGCCGCCAGAGTTCGGGGGGAAATTTTTAGCAGGACCTCGGGCTGCGCCCGACCCGCCGATGTCCCCCCATCACGGGTGGTATGGCTGGGGGCGCGGTTCGTCACACGTGCATGGATCGGGGGATGGATGGGGCGCAACTTGGCTGCGGCCCGGCGGGATCGGGGGATCTCCGTGGTGGCCCTGACACATGCAGCCTGGAGCCCGGACGATGAAGAAGCTGACGCTGAATACCGACGCGCTGGAAGTCGCCTCGTTCGAGGTCGCGGAGCGCGCACAGGAAAACGGGACCGCGAAGGCGTGGGGGTGGAGCGACGATTCCATCTGCCCCACCACTACGCCGAGCGAGAACCGCAGCTGCTACTGACGCGGATGGTGGATGAACGACGACCCCCGCCGGG
>DATABT010001112.1:0-6410 GCA_036259455.1 Longimicrobium sp.
GTTCCGCCGCGTGAAGCGCCGGAACTTCGATGCGCGGAAGGGCCACGCGCTCGCCGAGCTCGCCCAGCTCCACCTCCGGCTGGCCGGTGAGAATGCGGTAGAGCGCGTCGTACCCCCGCGGTCCGGAGACGTCGTACCACGTCCGCCCGCGCAGGAACCAGGGGATGGAGCGCGCCTCGGCCGCGTCGAACACGACGGGGATGAACTTGCGCGTCACCATCCCCGCCTCGTGCATCTGCTGGCTGATGATGGCACCCTCGATGTTGGTCCCGGTGCCGGGCCCCTCCCGGCCCTCCGCGCGGCGGCGGTACGTTTCCGTGCACACCACCAGCACGAAGTCGGCGCGCTCCACCTGGCCGTGCATCCACCCCGTCCATCCCTGCGGCGGCGCCGGCTCCTCCCAGTCCACGTGCGCGTCCACGCCCTGCAGGCGCAGCTGCCTGGCCAGGCTCGCCACGCGCAGCCGGTGCGGCTCGGAGTCGTGGCTGTAGCTGATGAAGACGTAGGGATGGCTCGACATCGGTCCGTGCGTTGTCGCGATGGATGACGGGGGGGCGGCGTGCTCCGTGCGGATGCGCTTGCACGCCCATCCGCGAAGATGTGCCCGAAAAACGCGCGGAACAAGATGGCTTCGGGTCGACGGGCACGATTGCGGGGCTGGGGCGTACCACACGACCGAGCCGTGCCGCCGCCGTACGTTTCCGGCGAGGGCCGCGCATCCGCCAGTGGAAGGACGACGGGATGACATCGCCCCTGCGGGACAAGGACGAGTTCGATTCGCACTACGAGGACCGCGTCCAGGCGCCGGTTCGCGTGCGCGGCACGCTTCCGGTGGCGGGCGTGTACCTGGCGGGCGGGCGCTACCAGGTGGCCGCGCACGACAGCGCCGCCGAGCGCCGCCTGCTGGACGCCGGCGCCCTGCTGATCGCGAGCGTGAGCTTCGACGGGGTGCAGGTGCCCGCGCTCACCGGCGGCGCCGCGCGCGACGTGCGGCTGGCGGAACTGGTGCCCGTTCCCGCGCGCGCCGTGGCCCGCTGCGCCGAGCCGGAGCCCAGCGTGAACTGATCGCCGCTTGCTCGCGTGGCCGCCCGGAGGGGTCACGCGGAGGCGCGGAGGAAACGAGGACGCGGAGGAGGCGATTGCCTGCTCCGCGTCCTCTTTCGTTCGTCCCCGCCGGGCACCGTCCTCCGTTCGCTTCCTCGAGTCCGCTGTGCACCAGGCGCGGTAATTCAACGCAGAGTACGCGGAGAACAGAAAGGAGTTCGCGGAGAAGGACGTCTTCTTCTCCGCGAACTCTCTGGTCCCCTCTGCGCACGCTGCGTTGAGCTGTTCCTCCGGTCTGTGCAGGAGATTGGAGGAATGGCTATCAGTCCTCCGCGATCTGGCCGCGGATCTCGCCCGCCGGATGCGCCGTGGTGTGCACGTTCACGTACGCGTTGCCGCGGCGGATGAGGGAGAGCATGGAGTCGTAGCTCACGTTCGCGCTGGGGATCATGTCCGCGGCGTCCACCGATCCGGCCGACAGCGAGCCGTTGGAGACGTTCACGCCCGGCGCCGCCTGCTGGAAGAGGAAGACGAGCGGCGGACCGTTCTGCCCCACGACCCCGCTGTGGATGTGGGCGGCGATGGCGCCGTTGATGTTCTGCACGTCCAGCGTGTAGTCCAGCTCATTCCCGTCCACGGTAAAGCGGGCGGTGCCGCTGGCGTTCGTGGTGACCGCGGGAACTTCGAAGGTCCCGCTGAGCGCGGCGCGGAACCGTTCTTCGTCGTCGCCGTTGCCCTCGCAGGCCATCAGGGCGAGCGCGCCCAGCAGCACGGACTTCCGGATCATCTGCGCCTCCACGGGACGGGGATGGGGAGCCGGGCCGGCCGGAGCGCCGCCCGGCGGTGCGTCGGCATTCGCCCACCGGGTGCGGCAAACGTCCGGCCTGCGTCCGCTTTTCCCTAACCCCGTGCGCCGCAGGAGGATGGGTGTGTCCGCCCCGTGCCCCTCGCCCGTGGCGCGCGTCCCGATTCGCTACGGCTGGCGCGCATCGGGACAGGTGGCGGAGCAGGGAATTCGCGAACAACAAAGGGTCTCACCCGCGGACGCGGAGAACACGCAAAAGTTCTCCGCGCCCTCCGCGTCTCCGGCGTGAGACCCGTCTGTTCCTCCGGATGCGTTCCGGCTTCAGTGCAGCGGGTCGGGCTCGGCGGCCACGGAGGTCTCGCCGCGCTCCACGACCGTGATGTCCAGGTCCGGCGGTGGCGGCACGAGCGACGCGCCCTCGGAGCGCGCGACCACCAGCGAGGTGAGGATGTCGCCCGTCACGTTCGGCACCGTGCGCGACATGTCCAGGATGCGGTCCACGCCCAGGATGAGCGCGATGCTGGCGCCCGGCACGCCCACCATCTCCAGCACCAGCACCAGCAGGGGAATGGACCCGCCCGGCACCCCCGCCGCGCCGATGGCCGTGATGATGGCCATCGCCACCACCACCGCCTGCGCGCCCAGTCCCAGCTGAACGCCGAACACCTGCGCCAGAAAGAGGATGGTGATCCCCTCGAACAGCGCCGTGCCGTTCATGTTCATCGTGCTCCCCAGCGGCAGCACGAAGCCCGCGATTTCCGGCGGCACCCCGAACTCCTGCTGCGCCGTGCGGATGCTGGTGGGGAGGGTGGCGTTGCTGCTGGAGGTGGAGAACGCCGTCACCATGGGTGCGCGGGCGCGGCGGAGGAAGTCGTACGGCTTCACGCCCGCGAGGGTCCTGGCCAGGATGGGGATGACCACGAACAGGTGGAACGCCAGCCCGAACATCACCACCGCCACGTAGCGCCCCACGTTGGCCAGAAAGCCGAATCCGAAGCGCGCGGTAACGGCAAAGATCAGCGCGGTGACGCCCAGGGGCGCCAGCCGCATGGCGAAGCCGATGATGACCGTCACCACGTAGGCGATCCCCTCCAGCAGCCGCACCACCGGCCGCGCCTTCTCCGGCGGAATGCGCGTGAGCGCGATGCCGAAGATCAGGGCGAAGAAGATCAGCGACAGCATCTCTCCCTTGGCCGCGGCGTCCACCGGGTTGCGGGGGATGATGTTGACGAAGGTATTCACGCCGAACCCGCTCTGCTCCGCCGCCACGGCCTTCTCGGCCGCCTGGCTGCCGAACTGCTCCATCAGCGCCGCCTGCACCGCGGGGTCCAGCCCCTCGCCCGGCCGCACGACGTTCACCAGGAACAGCCCCATCAGCGCGGCGATGGCCGTGGTGAAGAGGAAGAAGCCGAGCGTCTTGCCGCCGATGCGCCCCACCTTGGAAAGGTCGCCCAGCTGCGCCACCCCCAGCGCGATGGAGGTAAAGACCAGGGGGACCACCACCATGAACAGCATCCGCAGGAACACCTGGCCAACGGGCTCGGCCACGTTGGTCACCACCCACTCCAGCTCGGCGCGCCCGCGCCACAGCGCGTTGGCCACGCTCCCCAGCAGGGTGCCGGCCAGCAGGCCCAGCAGGATCTTGGTGTGAAGCTGCATCCCCCGGCGGGGGGTGGAGGGCTCGATCATCATCCGGTGCTTCGTCGTGAAAGGCGCGGGCGGTAGGGCGCCGCGGCCATGATGGATATCCCGCGGACGGCGCGGACGCAAATCGGCGGGTTCCCGCGGGCGTGCCGCCGGTTTTGCCCCGCCGCTCCACCGCCGTACGGGGAGGGGTGGAACGGGCCGTACCCGTTGACGGAAGGCACGCGAACCGGCATCTTACGCGATTCCGTGCCCCAGCCTGCCCGGGCGCCCCGCGAGGCGAACGGGAACCCGGGGCAGGGACACGCGGCCGCCCTTCTCCGCGCCCGGCCCATGGGCCCCGGTTCGCGGAGACGGGTCCGTATTGCGTTCGTCCCGGCCCCGGCGCCCGTGCTGGTGCTCACCCGCAGGGGCGCCGCCGTACCCCGGGACTCGTGGACGTGTTCTGCCGGGTGTCCGCGCCGGCGTCCGCGGAGGCCGTCGCGCGAGCGGGCTGGCGGACCTGGCGCGAAGCGGGTGGGCAGCTGCCCGGCGCGATGGCGATGGCGCGCCGGGCGCGGGCGCTTCGCCCGGAGGGGCGTCGCACGTCCCGCGAACGCCCGAGCCGGAGGCGCCGCCGGACCGGCCGGGGCGCCGCCGTTGTCGTTGTAATCACGTAACCACAGAGCCTTCAAGACCTTTCACATGCATCCGATCGCCTACGCCATCCCCGCCTTTGGCGTGCTGGCCCTGCTGTACACCCTGTGGCGCTCCGCCTGGGTGGCGCGGCAGGACGCCGGCACCGAGCGCATGAGCAGCATCGCCGGCCATATCGCCGACGGTGCGCTCGCGTTCCTCAAGGCCGAGTACAAGGTGCTCGCCGCGTTCGCCGTGATCGCCTGCCTGTTCCTGGGCTACCTGAGCCTTTCGGACGAGCGGTCGCACCCGGCCATCATCGGGGCCTTCCTGGTGGGTGCGCTCTTCTCGGCGGCCGCCGGCTTCATCGGCATGCGCATCGCCACCAAGGCCAACGTGCGCACGGCGCAGGCGGCGCGCACCAGCCTGTCCAGGGCGCTGGACGTGTCCTTCGCCGGCGGCTCGGTGATGGGGATGGGCGTGGCCGGGCTGGCCGTGCTGGGGCTTGGCTCGCTCTTCATCCTGTTCTACTACATGTTCGCCGAGGGCCACGGGGCCAACAGCGCCGAGATGGAGCGCGCGCTGGAGGTGCTGACGGGCTTCTCGCTGGGCGCCGAGAGCATCGCGCTCTTTGCCCGCGTGGGCGGCGGCATCTACACCAAGGCCGCCGACGTGGGCGCGGACCTGGTGGGCAAGGTGGAGGCGGGCATTCCCGAGGACGACCCGCGCAACCCTGCCACCATCGCCGACAACGTGGGCGACAACGTGGGCGACGTGGCGGGGATGGGCGCGGACCTGTTCGGCAGCTACGTCGCGACGATCCTGGCGACCATGGTGCTGGGGCGCGAGGTGGTGGCCAGCGGCGACAACTTCGGCGGGATGAGCCCCATCCTGCTGCCGATGGTGATCGCCGGGCTGGGGATCGTCTTCTCGCTGATCGGCATCCTGCTGGTGCGCGTCAAGGAGGGCGGCGACGTGCAGGGCGCGCTGAACCTGGGGAACTGGGTGTCCATCGCGCTCACGGGCGTGGCGGCGTTCTTCCTGATCAACTGGATGCTGCCGGACACCATGCAGCTGGGCCGCGCGGGCTCGCAGGCCTTCGGGCCCATGGGCGTGTTCGCCGCCGTGGCGGTGGGGCTCGCGGTTGGCGCGCTGATGAGCATCATCACCGAGTACTACACGGCCATGGGCCGCCGCCCGGTGCAATCCATCGTGCAGCAGTCCTCCACCGGCCACGCCACCAACGTGATCGGCGGGCTGGCGGTGGGGATGGAGTCCACCACGCTGCCCATCCTGGTCCTCGCGGCGGGCATCATCGCCTCGTACGAGTTCGCGGGGCTGTACGGCGTGGCCATCGCGGCGGCGGGGATGATGGCCACCACGGCCATGCAGCTGGCCATCGACGCCTTCGGCCCCATCGCCGACAACGCGGGCGGCATCGCGGAGATGAGCGAGCTTCCGCCCGAGGTGCGGCAGCGCACGGACATCCTGGACGCGGTGGGCAACACCACGGCGGCCACGGGCAAGGGCTTTGCCATCGCCTCGGCGGCGCTCACGGCGCTGGCGCTGTTCGCGGCGTTCATGGGGATCTCGGGGATCGACGTCATCGACATCAGCAACGCCCGCGTGCTGGGCGGCCTGTTCGTGGGCGCGATGATCCCCTTCATCTTCTCCTCGCTGGCGATCGCCGCCGTGGGCCGCGCCGCCATGGCGATGGTGCAGGAAGTCCGCCGCCAGTTCCGCGAGATTCCGGGGATCCTGGAAGGGACGGGGACGCCGGAGTACGGCCGCTGCGTGGCCATCTCGACGCAGGCGGCCATCCGCGAGATGCTGCTTCCGGGCGCCATCGCGCTGATCGTCCCGGTGATCGTGGGCTTCACCATGGGGCCCGAGGTGCTGGGCGGGCTGCTTGCCGGCGTCACCGTCTCGGGCGTGCTGATGGCGATGTTCCAGTCCAACGCCGGCGGCGCCTGGGACAACGCCAAGAAGAGCTTCGAGAAGGGCGCCATGATCAACGGCGTGCTGGTCTACAAGGGCTCGCCGGAGCACAAGGCGGCCGTGACCGGCGACACCGTGGGCGACCCGTTCAAGGACACCAGCGGCCCGTCGATGAACATCCTGATCAAGCTGATGTCCATCGTGTCGCTGGTCATCGCGCCGCACATCGCCATCGGCGAGCGCGCGCCGCTGGGCGAGCTGGAGGTGCGCGCGCCGGTGGAGGCGCCGGCCGTCGCCGCGGCCCCGGCCGCCGCGCCGGTGGTGGTGGCGACCGCCAGCCGCTGAACGCGGCGGACGGAAGGGC
>DATABT010001113.1:0-4233 GCA_036259455.1 Longimicrobium sp.
CTCGTTCCTCGCCGGACGGGGCTTCGCTCTGCGTCCTCGCGTCGGCGCCGTCGGCCTCAGGAATCGTGAAGTAAGGAGGAAAAGATCGAGGACGCGGAGGCGTGGTGCCGTCTCCGCGTTCTCGTCTTTTTCCTCCGCGTCCTGCGCGTGAATTGCGACAGAAGTGTGCTTCAGGACGACCCCAGAGGACAGTCGGGGACGCCGGGGATGGCGCCGCTCACGGGGGGCTGGGGGAAGTACTGGATGGTGACCTGCACGTCCTGCGCGGTGCTCGTGCCGAAGAGCAGCTCCACCAGCCGCAGCGCCTCGTCCAGACCGGACGAGATGCCGCCGCCGGTGAGGCGGATGCCGCGCGCGCTGGGCCTGGGCTTTGGTGGATCGAGGACGAAGCGGGGGAAGACGCCGTCCTGCGGCTGCACCACCTTGACCTTCCGGTACGACTCCAGGCACCTGTAGAACGCCCAGTGCGTCGTCGCCCTGCGTCCATCCAGCAGGCCGGCGGCGGCCAGCAGCATGGCGCCCTCGCACACGGAGCTGACCACGCGCGCGTTGCGGCTCCAGCGTTTGATGGCATCCAGGTACCCGCCGCCCTTCATCATCACGTTCAGCGACTCCACCGCGCCGCCGGGCACCCAGATCACGTCCAGCGCGTCGATCTCGTAGAAGGCGCGATGCGGAAAGAGGGTGATGCCGAAGCGCGTCGTCACGGGCGCGTGGGTCTCTGCCAGCAGGTACACGCGCAGGTCGCAGCGGTCCGCGACGCTCTGCGCTGCGTTGCTGAACACCTCGAACGGCCCCGCCACGTCCAGCGGATCCATCCCGGCGTACATCGGGATGCCGATGGTGAGCGTTTCGCGCGGCTTTGTCATGGAAGGGTGGGGATGGATGGGGAGCGGGTGCCTGCCCCGCCCCGGAGTTCGAGGCTGGGAAAGAAGGTCCTTCGGTCGCGCGCGGGCGCCTGTGGATCCGCGAGTTCCGCGCGGGCGCTCCCTGAATGGAAAGGAACCGGACCAGGTTCGTCGGAGCGGGGCGGGGCACCAGCACGGGTGAGCAGAGTTCTCAGTCGGCGCCCTGGCTTCCTGCACCGGTAGCGACCACGCGGGCGCCTCCTTCGAAATGACAGGTCCGGCGCGAGCGATTCTCATCCGACAGGGTGCGCGCAGCGCCGAATGACTCAGGATGACGTCTTCCGGATTCGGAGGTCGGGGAGCAACCTCTGAATCGGCCGCGGGACGAGCGACCTTCATCCGGCACAGTGCACGTAGCGCCAGAGGACTGGGGGGTGACGTCTTCAGCACGTCACCACGCCGAATCACGCGGCGGCGGGCTCAGGGGTGTCGGCGTGGCGGCGGCGCCAGAACTCGCGGCCGGGCCAGCGGCGCTCGTCGGCGTAGTAGCGGGCGCGGGTGCGCAGGTACGCGTCGAACTCGCGCTTTACGAACGCGCGGTAGCGGTGCATTCCCGCGTCGTCGCCCTTCGCCAGCAGGTCGCCGGCGGCATAGGCGGCAAAGATGCCGCTCCGCAGCGCCTTCATCATGCCCTGCGACGACAGGGGATCGAAGCTGGACGCGGCGTCACCCACCGCGATCCAGTCCTCCCCCGCGGCGGGCTCCAGGCACCGCGAGCGGGCGGCGCGCACGATCGCGTCCCCATCCTGCACCGCGTTGGCCAGCGAGGCGCGAACGCGGGGGGCGGCTTCGTCCAGCAGCGCGCGCCAGGCATCGTCCTCCTCCAGCCCCAGGCCGCGGGCGAGGTCGGTGTCCGTCATGCAGGCGACCACGCGGCGGCCGTCGGGGAGCGGCGCCGTGTACCACCAGCCGTCCGCGAAGGCCTCCACCAGCGTGTGCGGCACGCCTCCGCCGCCCGGCTGGCGAAAAAAGCGGACGAAGCCGGCCAGCCGGTCGCGCACCACCTGCCGCGCGCCAGCGCCCCGCCGCGCCAGCGCCGCGCCGCGCCCGGTGGCGTCGATCAGGACGCGCGCCCGCAATTCCGCGCCCGTGGACAGGGTGAGACGCCAGCCGCCCGGCTCGCGCGCGGCGTCCAGCACCCGCGTCTGGCGGAGCACGCGCACGCCGCGGAGTGCCGCCTGGTCCGCCAGCATGCCGTCGAAGGCGCCGCGGTCCAGGTGCCACCCCACCTGCCGCACACGAAAGACGAACTCGTTCTCGTGCGGCACGGGCGAGCCCCAGGCCGCGGCGGTGCCGTACGCGGGATGGTGCGCCTGGGCGGCGAAGGCGTCCCACACACCCAGGTGCCCCAGCACCTCCGCGGCGGCCGGGGGGAGCGTCTCGCCCACGCGCTCGCCTCCGTACGCCGACGCCTCCGCCAGCGCCACGGCCAGCCCCGGGGCGTGGGCGCGCAGCGCGAGCGCCGCCGCGCACCCCCCGGGACCGCCGCCCGCGATGAAGACGTCGATCATCTCCCGGTCCATCAATCCTGCAGCACGGCGTACCAGGAGCCCACCACGCCCGCGGGCGAGATGCCGCCGCTGCCGCTGGGGTGGTCGATGTCGCGGACGATGGAGCCCACCAGCGCCCGCCGCTGGTCGATGCCGTTGGGCCACACCGGCACCAGCCACCCGATGTAGTCGTACATCCACAGGTTCCCGCCCACCCAGCCCTTGCCCTGGAACCGCACCTGGCCGGGGTTGCCCACCGACATGGAGCCGTGCAGATCCAGCGACCACCCGTCGCCGCCGATGGTGCCGCCCAGCTCCTGCGGGCCGATCTCCTCGATGACGATCGTGCCGAAGCCCAGCTGCACCGCGTTGAAGTCGGCGTTCCCGTTCTTGTCCAGGTGCAGGTCGGGGTCGTTGTAGAAGCTGCGGTACGTCCAGCTGCCCACGAACGGATTGGCGTGCGTGCTCATTCGTCGTTCTCCCCTTTTCGCGCGGTGTACTCGGTGTTTACGTACGGCGGAACGCCGGGCGGCGGCAGGATGTTGCCGCGCATGTCGGGGTCGGCGTACGGGTTCTTGCGCACGAAGCCCAGCCGCCACCACTCGGTGACCATCTTGAAGTCGCCCTCCTTGGTCTGCGGAACGCCGCGCGCCCACACCACCCACTCGTAGCTGGCGTCGGGGCTCAGCGGACCGGCCGCCTGAAAGACTTCCATGGGCCGGTGCGCGGGCCACCAGAGCGACTCCCACGTCTTCTCGATGGCCTCCATCTGCGTGTCGCCGTCGCTCTCCGGGTACAGCAGGTTCCACTGCAGGTAGGTGACGTTGGTGACGTTGGTGCTGCACTCGTTGAAGTCGGCCTGCCAGGGGAGCGCCATGTACTTGGTCACGTCGCCGGGCTGCAGCCCCGTGTCGAAGTCGTTCTTCAGCCCCAGCGGCTTGGCGATGTACGAGGTGAACTCCCCCTCGCTGGGCCCGGTGCCGGTGTTGGACTGCGCCGCCGTCTCCTGGAACTGGTAGAAGGCGGGATCGGCCTTGAAGCGGTACGGCGCGTGGTAGACGGAGGGGTTGCGCATGATCCACCCCACCTCGCACCCGGGGCAGAAGGCGCCCCCCGCCAGGTTGGTCAGTACGCCGCGGTCCAGGTCGCGCCCCGTGCGGTTCACCCAGTCGGCGTAGGGATTCCACGGGTCCGGGCTGGCCCACCCCTCGCGCTTTTCGTTGTAGAAGTTGCCGTGCGCCCACTGCCGCAGCAGAAAGTACTGCGTGTCGGTGAGCCGCAGGAACTTGGACGGCAGGGTGTTGCTGAGCGGGTTGTCGCCGTTCAGCAGGGGCATCAGCGGCAGGTTGTGCGTGCGCCCGTCGGGGTTGCCGCCGGCGAAGAAGCGATTTTCCTCCCCCGGCTGGCGCAGCAGGTCGAAGAGGAACATGCGGTACGCGCGGTACGGATCGTACGTGTTGTCCTCGATGGCCTTGCGCCGGGCGTCCTCGAGCAGCCGGCCCGTGTGCAGCCGGCGCAGGTGCTCCTGCACGGCGATGCGCAGCTGCGCGCCCAGGTGCTCGAAGACCTGGCGCACCGCCTCCTCGCCCGTGGCGCCCGCCCGGGGCGCGGCCTCCGGCGCCACGCCGCCCATCTTCAGGCTCACGTCGTCGGACCAGCGCAGCCCGCCCAGCAGGTCCTCCACGCGCCGCTCCAGCTCCGCCCGCGCGTCCACCAGGCCGGCGCCGCGGGGGCCGGCCTCGCGAAAGGCGCGCAGGAAGCCGTCCACCCCCTCGGGCCCGGTGGTGATCTCCTCCGGGCTGCTCCCCGGCTCGGCGGCGGCGTCTACCCAGGCG
>DATABT010001114.1:0-6210 GCA_036259455.1 Longimicrobium sp.
CGTCGTCGCGGTCGCCATGTGGGCGGCGCTGGCAGTCGCGCCGGCGGCCGCGGGCGCGGCGGTGGGCGACCTCACCGGCGCGGGTTGCGTCCAGGACGTGCGGATGGTCGTGGTGTGCGATGCCCAGCAGCACGGCCTCGACGCCGTCTCGAGCGTCGCGGTGAGCCCAGACGGCCGGTCGCTCTACGCGACCTCTGGTGGCGACGGCGCCATCGTCGCCTTCGGCCGCGACGCCGCGGGGGCACTGGCGCCGGCCGGCTGCATCGAGGACGTGGGCCGGACCGGCTGCGGCGCCGAACAGCAGGGGCTCGGAGGCACGCAGGGCGCGCACGGGCTGGCGGCTGCCGCCGACGGGCGCGCGGTCTTCGTGGCGTCGATCGTGGATCACGCGCTCGTCGCGTTCGACCGCGCTGCGAGCGGCGAGCTCGGCGGCGGCGTCTGCATCCAGGACGTCGGCCTGAGCGACTGCGCATCGTCCGCGCAGGGGCTCGACGGGGCTTATGGCATTTCTAGCCGCGGATTTCAACCCGTGGTGGCCGGCGCGGGCCAGAACCCGTCCGTCCCCGGGGATGCCCGCGGCAACGTCGGATGATCAGGTTCGCGACGCGCCCATCCTCAATCCGCCGCCGGCGCCGCGGTGGGCGGGGCGGCGGTCGCCGGGGTGCCGCCACGGGCCTGGCCGCGGTCGATGCCGAAGGTCAGGAACAGGCTCGCCAGCACGAACCCGGCGCTGGTCCAGAAGGGGAATCCCGTTCCCAGCGCGTCGAACATCCACCCCGCCAGCAGCGGCGCCAGCACCCGCGCGCCGCCGCCAAAGCTCTGCTGCACGCCCATCACCACGCCGCGCTCCCGCGGATCGATCACCTTGGAGAGAAGCGCCGTCACGCACGGAAAGGTGAACGCCGTCCCCAGCGGCACGGTGGTGATGACGACGGCCAGCGCCACGAACTTCCACGCCAGTGGAAAGTGGTCTGGGAGGCCGATCTGGAGCGGCGCGGGGGATCGCCAGACCAGCACCGCCACCGCCGCGGCCAGGATTCCGCCCACCATCCCCATCATCCGCATCCGTTCGCGCCCCTCCATCGCGCGGGTCACGCGGGCGAGCAGCGCCAGGAGCAGCATCGCGACCCCGGCGCCCGCGATCCTCGCGTCCACCGACGTCCGCCACGAGCCGCCGGGCGGATCGATGGTGATCCCGCCGCCCACGCGCCAGGTGAACGGCATCAGCAGGAGCCCCACGCCCAGCAGCGTCTGCCCCAGCCGCGCCAGCCGCGCCTCGCCCAGCCAGTCCACCATCCGCCCCAGGACCAGCGAACGGACGATCACGGACACGCTCCCCGTCCACAGGAACGCGTAGCCGATCGTCTTTGCCGTCACCCCGAAGCGCGCGTTCAGAAAGAGCGCGAGCGTGGCCGTGAACCCCGCGAACGCCGCCATCCCGATGGCGTAGATCCAGATGAGCCGCGGCGCCGCGTCGCGCGGGTGGCTGAGGACGCGCGCGGCCATCTCGCGGCCGCGCACGGGCGGCGGCAGGGTGGCGTCGTGCTGGCGCGCGTGGACGTTGGTTTCCGCCAGAAAGGCCCAGGCGAACACCATGTTGATGGCGCAGAGCCCCGCCGCCAGCAGCCCCGGCGCCTGGCGCCCCAGCTGCATGCTGGTGCTCCCCAGCACGGGGCCGATGGCCACGCCCGCGTTGGTGGCCGCGGAGAGCCAGCCGAGCGATCTGGCGCGGTCCTTTGGTTCGGTCGCGTCGGCGATGTAGGCCTGCAGCACGCCCACGGTGCCGCCCCCCGCGCCCTGCACCAGGCGGGAGAGGAGGAGAATCCACAGGTTCTGCGCAAAGGCGAACACCACGTACGACACCGCCGCCGCGCCCAGGCCGATGAGCAGGGCGGGGCGGCGGCCGGGGCGGTCGGAGACGCGCCCCCAGACGGGCGCGCTGAGCAGCTGCGCGAGGGAGAAGGCGGACACCAGCACGCCCACCCACAGGCCGCCGCCACCCATGTCCGTGGCGTAGAAAGGGAGCAGCGGGATGACCATCAGCACGCCCACCATGTCCACGAAAGCCGTGATCAGCAGGACGGTGAGCTTGCCCAGACGAACCTCGCGCGGTTGGTGGAGGATGGAGGATGGATTCGCGAGCCCGCGATTCGCCGTGAACGTACCCGCGGGCGCATGGACCGTCAATCGCGCTCCGCCAACGGGGATGGTGACGCGCGGGGATCGGGATTCGGGGCGAGTTCGCGGACGGCGATGGATGGTGTGCCGCGCCCCATCACCCCGCGTCGAATCCCGGGGTGATGACGGCCACAAGCCCCGTCGTTGTTCGTTCCTCGGAACACGGAGCTTCACCTGCTCTGGTTGGCGAGACCCGGCGCGTGTTCCGCCGTTTGCGCGCAGCGCCCATGGGGGTGAAGCCCCGCCGGGAAAGCGCAGCGCGCCCGGGGCGGGGCTTATGGCATTTCCGGCCCCGGGCTTCAGCCCGGGGAGCGTCATTGTGAGCGGGTGAACGGGTGTGGAGCGATGGAGTACACCCGTCTGGGCCGGGTTCGCGTCGGGGCGGGTAAACCCGCGGTTCGAAGAGGCCATAAGCCCCGTCTTTGCTCGTTACTCGCAAAACGGGGCTTCACCTGCTCGCGTGGGCCGCGCCCGGTGCATTTCCGCCGTTTGCGAGCAGCGCCCATGGGGGTGAAGCCCCGCCGGGCAAGCGCAGCGCGCCCAGGGCGGGGCTTATGGCATTTCTAGCCCCGGGCTTTAGCCCGGGGCAATGTTCGCGGTAATGGGGGCCCGCCTACGCGATCTCCCGCCGCACGGCGCCGCGCCCCAGCCGCTCGCGCAGCCACTCCGCCGCGTAGTCGATGGCCGGCGCGGGGAGGATGTGGCCCGCGTTCCACCACTTGAGCTCTTTGGGCTCGCCCGCGGCGTCGAACAGGCGCTGCGCCTGCTCGGGGCGCACGGTGCGGTCGCCGGTGCCGTGCACCATCAGCAGCGGGCGGCCACGCAGCCTGCGCACCGCGCGGATGGGGTCCGCCACCGTCCGCGCCACCGCGCTCAGCGGCGTCCCCGCGGGAAGGTCGCCGCCGGCGGCGAGGACCACGGCGCGCACGGCGGGGTCGTCCGCGGCCGCCATCACCGCCAGAAAGGAGCCCAGCGAGTATCCCGCGACGGCGGTGCAGTCGCGGTCGATCTCCGGGCGCGCGCGCAGGTAGCCCAGCGCCAGGCGGCACTCCTTGAGCGCCGTCCGCCAGAGGGAGACCAGTGCCAGCGGGTTGCGTGCGGCCTGCGCCTGCAGCGGGTCCGCGCGCGTGCCGTGCAGCGGCAGGTCGATGGACAGGCTGGCGATGCCGTGCCGCATCAGCGAGCTGCCCACGCCCTCCGCCACGTGCTCCTTGCGCGACGAGTAGCCATGCAGCAGCAGCACGCCCGGCGCGGGGACCGGCTCCCGCGGCAGCAGCAGGATGCCGGGAATGGCCTCGCCCCCCGCGTGGAACTCCAGGACGATGCGCCGCCCCGCCGGGACCGCCTGCTCCGAGTGCGTCGTCTGATGTATCCGCGTCTTCACCCCTTCATCCCTTCACCCGTTCACCCCATCACTCCATCATCCATCACTCCATCACGATCAATGCCGCCGCGCGCGCGAGGACCCGATTGCGAAGAGGGCGGGTAACCGGCTATCCTGAGACGATTTCCGCACCTTTCGCCCGGTTTGCGTCCATGCGCCCTATCCACCGATTCGCGCTGTTGCTTCCCCTGCTGGCGGCCTGCGAAGGGCCGCTGGACCCCGGCGACTTCAGCCTGGACGGCGCCTGGCGTGGCCGCGCCTATCCGTTCGAGCTGTCGTTCGACCTGGAGCAGGACGGCGACAACCGCGTCACCGGGAACGGCCGCGTCAGCCGACTGCAGGAGCGGCTGGTGACGGAGCCGGATCCGGACGATCCCACGGCGGTGGACACCGTCTCCATCGACACCGTCATCACGTCGTCGGCGGACTTCCGGGTCCGCGGCGACTGGGACTATCCCGACTTCGACCTGCAGCTGACGGCGGAAGGCTACTCCGACGCGGAGTACGACGCGCGCTTCACCAGCAGCGACTCCGTCAGCGGCACCCTGCGGGGCTCCGGGTTCACCGGCCTGACCATCGTGATCGCCCGCGAAGCCGGCGGGAGCTGAGGGTCCATCTCCATCCATCTCATACAGATGCGTAGCTTCTTCACCGCGGCTGTCCTCGCCGCGCTGGCCGCCGCCCCCGCCGGGGCGCAGGACACGCTCCCCACGCCCGCCCCGGTGGACGTGCCGCAGCTGGACGCCGCCGCGCTCTCCCTGGCGGGCGCGGAGTGCCAGGGGATCGCGCGCTACCTGAACGTGCGCAGCGCCCAGAGCCCGCAGCTGTCGCCGGACGGGCGCGAGCTGCTGTTCATCACCAGCACCACCGGCCAGCCGCAGCTGTGGGTGGCGCCGGTGCGGGGGGATGCACCAGCGGCGCCGCGGCAGATCACCTTTGGCGCCAACCGCGTGCAGTTCGCGCGGTGGAGCCCGGACGGGCGGTGGATCGCGTACGGCACCGACCGCGGCGGCAACGAGCGGACGCAGATCTTTCTGCTCTCGCCCGACGGCACGCGCGAGCGGGAGCTGACGCCCGCGGACGACTACTTCCGGCTGTTCAGCGGCTGGTCGCCGGTGGGATCGCGCATCGCGTACGTGAGCAACGAGCGCAACGGCCGCGACTTCGACCTGTACGTGATGGACCTGGACGCGGAGGGCCGCCCCGGCCAGCCGCGGATGGTGATGCAGGGCGCCGGCAACCTGGGCGTGGAGGCCTGGCGCCCGGACGGCGAGGCCATCGTGCTGAGCCAGGGGCGCGGCGAGGCGGACAACGACCTGTTCCTGCTGGACCTGCGCTCGCGCAAGCTGGACACGCTCTTCGTCCCCGCGCGGATGAGCGCGTACCGAGGCGTGCAGTGGACGCCGGACGGAGAGGGCTTCTTCCTGTCGACCAACCACGAGCGCGACTTCGCCGGGCTGGCGCACGTGCACCTGGCCGACCGCTCCATCCACTGGATGCAGGAGCCGCGGCGCGACGTGGAGCGCGTCGCCCTCTCGTCGGACGGGCGCTACCTCGCCTACACGGTGAACGAGGACGGCTGGTCCCGCATCATCGTCCGCGACCTTCCCAGCCAGCGCGACGTGCCGCTGGGCGAGCTTCCCGGCGGCGTGGCCGGCGCGCTGGAGTGGGCGAAGGATGCGCCGCGCCTGGCGATCGGCATCAGCGGCCCGGGGCTGCCGGGGGACGCGTGGGTGTTCGATGCGTCCACGGGGCAGACGGTACGCGCCACGGAAAGCACGCTTGCGGGGCTGGACCCGGCGACGTTCGTCTCCCCCGATCCCGTGACCATCCCGAGCTTCGACGGGGAGAACATCTACGGTCTGATGTACCTGCCGCGCGGGTCCGAAGGACGCAAGCCGCCGGTGGTGATGATGCTGCACGGCGGTCCCACCTCCCAGGCGCGGCCGGGGTTCGACCCCGTGAAGCAGTACCTGCTGGCGCGCGGATACGCGGTGCTGGACCTGAACTTTCGCGGGTCCACGGGTTACGGGCAGCGCTTTACGCAGCTGGACAACGGGCGCCTGCGCCCGAACGCCGTGCGCGACATGCAGGCGGCCGTGGAGTACCTTCGCCAGGCGCGGAGCGACGTGGACGGCACCCGCGTGGCGGCCATGGGCGGCAGCTACGGGGGATACATGACGCTCGCCGCCGTGGCGCAGCTCCCGGAGTACTTTCAGGCGGGCGTGGACTTCGTCGGCGTGGCGAACTGGATCAGCGGCCTGGAGGACGCCTCGCCGCAGCTGAAGAACAGCGACCGCATCGAGTACGGCAACATCGACGATCCGGCGGACCGCGCGTTCTTCACGGAGATCTCGCCGCTGAGCTACGCGGACCGGATCCGCAGCCCGCTGATGGTGGTGCACGGCGCCAACGACCCGCGCGTGCCCGTCGGCGAGGCGGACCAGATCGTCCGCGCCGTCCGCCATCGCCGCGGCGACGTGGAGTACCTGCGCTTTCCCGACGAGGGCCACGGAATCGCGAAGCTGCAGAACCGGATCACCGCGTACCAGCGGATCGCCCGTTTTCTGGACCGCGTGCTGGGTAATGACCAGGTGGTGTGCCGGGGGCGGTGAGGCGGTGAGGGGACAAGGGGACAAGGGGACAAG
>DATABT010001115.1:0-3810 GCA_036259455.1 Longimicrobium sp.
CGCGGTCGGAACCACAAGCGGTGCAGCGCCGGATGACGTTCCGCCGATTCGAAAACGGGTGGCGCTTCGAATCACTGGAAGACGGCACCACACTGGGCATGGACCAGGGGTATCTCTCGCGACGCGCCGGGCCGCCACCGACGCTCGAAGAAGCGCGGGCGGCGCTCGCCAGCCGGGTGGAGCCCGCCGGGCTGGTGGATTCCGTGGCACAGCCGGTCGCCCTTTCCGACGGCACGTGGTCGGTGCGAGGCCATGTGACCGAAACGAACGCGTGTCCGCGATCGAGCAGGCAGTGCGGGCCCTACACCGGGCCCGTTCTTGCGCGTCTTGCTCGGCAACAGGACACCTGGGCAATGACGCAGTTGTATTACAGCCGGACAGACCAGTACGAATCCGATCCGACAGCTCTGCCTCCGCTTTGACCGATCCGGGCACTCCGCGAGCACGAACCGGGCGGAACCTCGCGCATGGCTACAAAGCGTGGACAGGAGAGTGCGCCGACGTGGAGACGTCGCTGGAGCCCGCGGTACGGCGCGGGCAGGAGCAGACCGCAACCGGTCCTCCGGCCCACCGGCGACGAACGCCTCGCCCGGACACGGGCGGGGCGTTGCTCCCTGGATATTCGCCGACTACCGCTCCGCTTCAACCTCCTGCAAGAACGTGCTCAACTCCTTCATCCGCTCCCGCGCGAGGCGCGCGAGCGCGGGCGGATCGCCGGGGCCCTTCACGCAGGCTCGGTTCCCGGACCGTCGAGCGATGCGCGAGGACACCGCCCTCACCGCCCACCCCGCCGCGGGCCCGGCGGCTCGGCCTGCGCATGCACGGGTCGGCGGCGGTGACGACGGGTTGGCCCGCAGCGGTGGGATTCGCGCGCCGCGGTGGGTTACCGTTGGGGTGGAAGTGGCGCGGACCGAGCCGCGCCGCCCCACGTAACCCAAAGCAGGAGCCGACCCATGAGAAAGCTGACGCTGGCGCTGGACGAGCTGCAGGTGGAGAGCTTCGACACCGACGCCGCACCTCAGGAGCGCGGGACCGTCGGGGCGAACCAGTACAGCGCGTCGATCGTCAACCCGAGCTGCTGCCAAGGGACGTGCTACGACAGCTGCGGCAACGACTGCGGGTCGTGGTTCTGCGAGACGGACTTCGACTCGTGCGGCCAGTTCAGTTGCGTATGGACCTGCGAGTCGGACTGCTGAACGAGGCCTGGTCCCGCGTGGCCACCCGCGAGCAGTCTACATGCGCGGGCACCTGCGGGTGCGACTGATCGCGCGCCTACGGCGCGAGGGAGCGGCGGCCCGGCCGGTGGCGGCGCGGGCCGCCGCGCTCGCGCGGCCTCACCGGTCGCGCAGGAGGCGGGCGCTGTATCCGCGGCTCACGTTCAGCCGCTCGCCGGTGGTGAGCACCAGCCGGTAGTCCGACCCGCCGTACGGCCGCACCTCCTGCACCCGCGCCAGGTTCACGATGGTGGCGCGGTGGATGCGCGCGAACTCCGCCGGGTCCAGCTTGCGCTCCAGCTCCGTCATCGACGACCGGACCAGGTACGACTGCTTGCCGGCGTGCAGGCTGGCGTAGTTGCCGGCGGACTCGATCCAGTCGATCTCCGCCGTGGGAAGGAAGAAGATGCGGCCGCGGTCGCGGATCAGCAGCCGCCGCACGTACGCCGGGTCCCGCCGCTCCGCCTCGCCCCCGCCCACCTGCTCCAGCAGCGCGCCCAGCCGCTCCAGCAGCGCGCCCTGCCCCGCCGCCAGCATCTGCCTGCGCGCCCGGCTCAGCGCCTCGTCGAACCGCGGCTCGTCGAAGGGCTTGAGCAGGTAATCGATGGCGTTCACCTCGAACGCCCGCACCGCGTACTCGTCGTGCGCGGTAACGAAGACCACGAAGGGCAGGTCCTCGAGCGACAGCCGCTCCAGCACCTCGAACCCGCTCATCCCCGGCATCTGCACGTCCAGAAACAGGAGGTCCGGGCGGTGCTGCTGGACGGCGGCCACGGCGCTGAACCCATCCGGGCACTCGGCGGCCAGCTCGATCTCCGGGTGGCGGGAGAGCTGGAGCCGGATCGCGCGGCGCGCCACCGGCTCGTCGTCCACCACCACCGCCCGCAGGCTACTCATGGGCGGCCGCGTACGCCGGCGGCGCGGCGCCGTGCCGCTCCTCCGCCGCCGGGGCCGGCGGCGGCGCCCCCGCCACCCGCCGGAAGGGAAGCTCCACGGTGGCGACCGCCCCGCCGCGCCGCGCCGGCGACAGCTCCAGGCGAAAGTCCGTCCCGTACAGGCCCTCCAGGCGCGCCCGCGTGTTGGCCAGGCCAATCCCCGTCCCCGCCGGCGAGCCCCCCGCGGGGGGCGGCTCGCCGGTGTTCCACACCCGCAAAACCAGGCGGCCGCCCCTGCGCCGGCCCGTGATGGAAACCGCACCCGGGCCGGGAACGGCGGCGATGCCGTGGTGGATGGCGTTCTCCAGGATGGGCTGCAGCAGAAAGCTGGGGACCTCCGCGTCCAGGAGGTCGGGGTCGATGGACCTCCGCACCTGCAGCCGGTCCTCGAACCGAACCTTCTCGATCGCCAGGTAGCGGCCTCCCTGGTCCAGCTCGTCCGCCAGCGGCACGAACTGCCCGGACGGCCGCAGCGTCAGGCGCAGCAGGTCGCTCAGCAGCACCAGCATCCGCGTGGTGGCACCGTTCCTTCCCTCCGCGGAGAGCGTGGCGATCACGTGCAGCGTGTTGAAGAGAAAGTGCGGGTTCAGCTGCATCCGCAGCGCCTCCAGCCGGGCCTGCGACAGGCTGGCTTCCAGGCGCACCGCGGCCACCTCCCGCTCCCGGGCCTCGCGGTAGTAGTCGACGGCGTAGTAGGCGGCGACGATGAACCAGTAGGCCGTAAGGCTGATGCCGAAGCTGTTGAGCAGCACCCGGTAGATGGTGTAGCCCAGCGACCACCCCCGATCGCCGTAGGCGGTGTAGAAGGTGAACTCGAAGATCACGGCGAGCAGCACCAGCTGGGCGCCCGTGACCGCGGCCCCGGCGGCCACGTGGAACCCCAGCACGCGGGCCAGGCCCTTGCGCAGCGGCATCCGCCGCGCAAGCGCGAGAACCGCCGGGGTGAACAGCGCCCACAGCCCCCAGCGCACGGAGGCCCGCAGCGCGGCGTGCAGCCACGTCGGATTCCCCTGCTCGGACAGGGTCAGGTAGTACTGAAAGATCTCGAAGAACGCCGGGACGGCCCAGAAGCCGCACAGCAGGACCCACCTGGGCCAGCGGTCCAGCGGGAGCCGGTCCGGCGGGGCCGGGGCGGGAGCTGCCGGCGGGTCGGGGCGCGGGTGCATGGACGGAACGGAGCCGGCGTTCCGGGGGTGCCCGCGGAACGCGGGCACCGGGAGCGCGTGAGGAGCACGGACGGAATATAGCGCCTCCCCCGCCCGCGGCTCCATGCGGTCCTTCCCCGCCACCTGCGGCCCCTCCCTTCCTGCTGCGCTCCATACCGGCGACGTTCCGCCCGGGTCGTCCCCGGCCGCATTCTGGGGGAGCCGGGCGCAGCCGCTCCGGCGCAGACCCGGTTCCGTGAAATGAGGATCCTGATCATCCAGTCCCGGGCGATCGGCCCGATCCGCGAGCTCCTGGAGGAGGTGGACGGCCTGGAGGTGGTCGCGGAGCTGGGCGACGGCCGCGCCGCGCCGGCCGCCATCCGCCGCCACCGGCCGCACGTGGTGGTGGTGGAGCGCTCACAGGCGGACACGGTGGTCGCCGCGGCGCCGGACGCCTGCCTGCTGGTGCTTCCGCGCGCGCCCGGCGGCCTGCTGCCGGCCCTGCGGTCGTTGCGC
>DATABT010001116.1:0-3162 GCA_036259455.1 Longimicrobium sp.
GGTCCGCCGCGGCCTCCGCCACCGCCGGCCCGCACGCGGCCGCCGCGGCGAACGGCAGCCCGGCCCGCCCCATGCCGGTGTCGATCTCCGCGTGGAAGGCCAGCCGGCGCCCCGCCCGGCGCGCGGCGTCGGCCCAGAGGCGCACCGCGTCCACGGTGGAGAGCGCCGGCGTCAGCCCGGCACGGGCCGCGCGGGGAAACTCGCCGGGGGGCGCGGGGGCGCAGACGACGATGCGCCCCGTCCACCCCGCCGCGCGCAGCGCCTCGCCCTCGGCCACGGCGGCCACGCCGAAGCCGTACAGCTCGGCCTCCGACAGTTCGTCGCGGCAGGCGCGCACGGCCTCCGCCATCCCCAGGCCGTAGGCGTCGGCCTTGACCATGGGAAGCACGGACGCGCCGGGGCCGGCGGCGGTGACGACGCGCCGCAGGTTGCGCCGCAGCGCGCCCCGGTCCACCTCTACCCAGGCCCTGGAAACCACCGTTGACGGATCAGACACAAACCGAGTATTCTAGGCCCATCGTGAGCAGCCCGCAAGCCGAAAACCCCCGTGCCGGCCCGGATTCCGGCGGCGTCCTGGACCGCGCGCTGGCGCTGGTGGAGTTCCTGCGCGCCAACTGCCCGTGGGACGCCGCCCAGACCCCCGCGTCCCTGACCCGCTACCTGCTGGAAGAGGCGCACGAGGTGGCCGGCGCCATCGCCGACGGCGACCCGCGGGCGCTGCGCGGCGAGCTGGGCGACCTGCTGCTGAACGTGGCCTTCCAGGTCGTGATCGGGGAAGAGACCGGCGCCTTCACCCGCGAAGATGTGGTGGCGGGGCTGGAGCAAAAGATGCGCCGCCGCCATCCCCATCTCTACGGCCTGGGCGAAGCGGAGCCGTGGGAGGCCGTGAAGGCGCGCGAGCGGGCGCACCGCCCCGGCGGCGGCATCCTGGACGAGGTGCCGCACGGGCTGGACCCCCTGCTGCGCGCCTTTCGCATCCAGGACCGCGTGGCCAGGGTTGGGTTCGACTGGCCGGACGCGCGCGGGGCGTGGGAAAAGGTGCGCGAGGAGACGGAGGAGATCGGCCGCGAGCTGGCGCACGCCGATCCCGACCGCCTGGAAGACGAGGTGGGCGACCTGTTCTTCGCCGCGGTGAACCTGGCGCGGCTGGCGCACGTACACCCCGGCACGGCGCTGGCGCGCGCCAACGCGAAGTTCTCGCGGCGGTTTCAGGCGCTGGAGCGGCTGGCGCACGAGCGCGGCGTGATCTTTGGACGGGCGACGCTGGAGGAGCTGGACGTGCTGTGGGATGAGGTGAAGCGCATGGAGCGCGCGGCACCCCCCGCGCAGGAGGCGCCGTGACGCGATTCCTGCATCGCCCGTCATGCGCGCCGATGGCGGCGAACTCTCTCCCTTCACGCGGCGGCGGCGGATGAGCCTGAGGCAGCGAATCGTCGTGACGCTGGTCGGCATCTCCGTGCTGCTCGCCGTGCCGGCGGCCTACGGACTGCTGGCGCTGAACTCGCTGCACGGAATCGCGCGCACCTTCCAGGCACGCGACGCCCAGGCGCTGGTGGCGCTTGGACGCATGCAGCAGGTGGTGGAACGGGTGGATGACGCGCAGGCGCGCTACTCGGCACTCGTGACCATTGGCGAGCCCGGCGACACTACGATCCTGCGCATCCAGGGCGACAGCGCGGCCGCGCAGGTAACGGCGGCGCTGGACCGCCTGGCCCGCGAGGGGTATGCGGCGTCCACCCGCGGCGCGGTGGCGCTGTGGGATTCCATCCAGCGCGAAGTGCGGCTGGAGCGCCGCCTGCTCAACAGCCGCCAGCTCGACAGCGCCGACGTGGTGCGCGACAGCGTGGCGGCGGCGTTTGCGCGCATGGACCTGGCACTGGACCCCATCGCCGCCGCGATCGAGCAGCGTGGTGCGGCGGACGTGCAACGAGCCACGGCAGTCGCGCGCACGGCGGTGACCACCACGCTCCTGGCGCTGGCGCTGGCGCTGGCGGCCACGCTGCTCATCGGCGCGCTGCTGACGCGGACGCTGCTGCGCCCCATCGGCGAGCTGCGCAAGGGGATGGCGACGGTGGCGGAGGGCGACTTCGAGCCGGACGTGCACATCCCCCGCGAGCGGCCGGACGAGCTGGGCGACCTGGGCCGCTCGTTCGAAACCATGACGGAGCAGCTGCGCGAGCTGGACCGGCTGAAGGCGGAGTTCGTCTCCGTGGCCAGCCACGAGATCAAGACGCCGCTGAGCGTGATCCGCGGCTACGTGACGCTGCTGGCGGACGGCATCTACGGCGAGGTGAACGGGCAGCAGCAGAAGACGCTGGAGGCGGTGAACGCGCAGACAGACCGGCTGGCGCGCCTGGTCCACCGGCTGCTGGACGTGAGCCGCTTCGAGGCGGGCGGCGCGCGGCTGGAGCTGCGGGAGATCGACCTGCACGCGTTCTTCGACGAGCTGACGAGCGACTTTCGCGTGCTGGCGGTGCAGAACGGGATCGACTTTCCCGTGCGGCTGGCGCCGGACCTGCCGCCGCGCATTCTCGGCGACGAGGACCGGCTGAGCGAGGTGCTGGGCAACCTGCTTTCCAACGCCTTCAAGTTCACCTCCAGCGGCGGAACCATCCGGGTGGACGCCCGCCGGCACGACGGGGGGGTGCAGGTGGAGGTGGAGGACACGGGGGTGGGGATCCCGGCGGAAAAGCTGCCGCGCATCTTCGAGAAGTTCTACCAGGTGGAGAACGACGCGCAGCCGCGGTCGGTGGGCTCGGGACTGGGGCTGGCCATCGCGCGCGAGATCGTGGAGGCGCACGGGGGCACGATCAGTGCAGATAGCCAGGAGGGCAGAGGGACGCGCTTTCGCGTCTTCCTTCCCGAGCGGCCGCCCGCGCAGGGGGCCTCCTGACCGCCCGATTCCGTGGCCGGATGAAGACCACCATTCCCTTGATACTTGCCGCGCTGCTTTCCGCCTGCGCGGTGTTTGCCCCCGAGAACCTGGGCCCCGACGCGGCCCGCCGCGACGACCTGTGGCGGCACGGTCACGCCGCCATGCAGCGCGACTCGTTCCGCGTGGCCATGGCGGCGTTCCAGCGCCTGGCGGCCGAGCACCCGCGCCACGAGTACGGCCGCGAGGCGCGCGCCATTGTGGAGCGCGACCCCGAGCTCGCCCGCCAC
>DATABT010001117.1:0-5456 GCA_036259455.1 Longimicrobium sp.
GCGGAGACGGGGCTTCTGGCAGTCATCGCCGCGGGCTTCACAACCCGTGGTGCGCCTCACACCCCCACGGGGCTCGCCTCCAGCATCCGGGCCATGCGCGCGGCAGCCTGGCGCAGGCGGTCTTCCGAGCAGGTGAGGGCGATGCGGAGAAAGCCCTCGCCGCCGGCGCCCAGCGACTTGCCGGGGAGCAGCGCCACCCCCTGCTCCAGCAGCAGCCGCCGGGCGAACGGTTCGCTCGGCGTCCCCTCCGGCAGCGGCACCCACAGGTACATGGTCCCGCACGGGCTGGGCACGTCGAAGCCGGCCTCGCGCAGCGCCTCCACCGCGGCGTCGCGGCGGGCCTGAAAGGTGGCCACGTTCCCGGGCACCCACTTCGCGTGCGACCGCAGCGCCGCCACGCCGGCGTGCTGGATGGTGAACGGCAGCCCCGTGTCCGCGAACGTCTTTACGCGCGTGACCGCCGCGACCAGGTCGGGGTTCCCCGCCGCCCAGCCGATGCGCCACCCCGTCATGTTGTACGTCTTGCTCAGCGAGTGGAACTCGATGGCCACCTCCCGCGCGCCGGGAATCTCCAGGATGCTCGGCGGCCTGTACCCATCGAACGCGATCTCGCTGTACGCGTTGTCGTACGCCAGGATCACGTCGTTCGCGCGGCACCACTCCACGCACTCGCTCAGGTACTCGCGCGGCGCGATGGCGGCCGTGGGGTTGTTGGGGTAGTTGAGGTACAGGATCTTCGCCCGCTTCACCACCTCCGCCGGGATCGAGTCCAGCGGGACGAGGAAGTCGTGCTCCGGGCGCAGGGGGACGATGTACGGCTCGCCGCCGGCCAGCACCGTGCCGCCCAGGTACGCCTGGTACCCGGGATCGGGAACGATCGTCACGTCCCCCGGCTCCACGAAGGCGAACGGCAGGTGAAAGATGCCTTCCTTGGACCCGATCAGCGGCGCGACCTCCTTCATGGGATCCAAGCGGACGCCGAACCGCGTTCCCATCCACCGCGCGATCTCCTCGCGGAACTCCACCAGCCCCATCTGGAAGGCGTAGCGCGAGTTGCCGGGGTCCAGCGCCGCCGCGCGCAGGGCCTCTACCGCGGCCGGGGGCGGCGCCAGGTCGGCGTCGCCCGTGCCCAGGTCGATCACGTCCACGCCGCGCGCCCCGAGGTCGCGCTTGATGGCGGGCACGTCCGTGAGCGGATAGGGCGGAAGCGAGGTGAAGCGGCGGGCCGGCTGCGGCATGGTGGGCGTTCCTCTCAGGCGTGCGTGGGGGTGGACGATTCCTTGCCGCCGCGCGCGTCCAGCAGCATGCGCGCGACCAGCAGCACCCCGCCGATGGAGATGGCGATGTCCGCCACGTTGAAGATGTACGGAAAGAAGTGTACGTAGATGAAGTCCGTCACCCCGCCGTCCAGCACGCGGTCGCCCAGGTTGCCCAGCGCGCCACCCAGCACCAGCGCGCCCGCCACGTGAATCCACCGGTCCCGCGACTGCCGGATGATGCTGGCCGTGGCCCCGATCCCCACGAGGGTAAGCAGAATGAGCGCGGGGAGGCGCCAGGGGCTCTCGGCTTCGCTGAACAGCCCCCAGGAGATGCCCTCGTTGAAGCTGTGCTGAAAGCTCAGCCACCCCTCCACGATGGTGCGGCGGGTCTGGAAGGGGATGCGCTGCTGCACCATCGCCTTGGTGAGCCAGTCCGCCGCCACGATCAGGGCGATGACGATGGCCATCCACCGGCTGCGGGAAAGCTTCATGCGGCCTGCACCGGGTTCGTGAGGGTTCCAACGCCGGGGATCTCCACCTGCACCACGTCCCCGGACTGCAGGGGACCGACGCCGGCCGGGGTGCCCGTGGCGATCACGTCGCCCGGCTCCAGCGTCATCACCCCCGAAATGTATTCGATGAGCGTGGGGATGTCGAAGGCCATGTCTCCCACGCGCCCGTGCTGCCGCACCTCCCCGTTCACGCGGCAGACGACCTCCAGCGCGCCGCGGCCGGCGATGCGGTCCAGCGGTACCACGGGGCCGATGGGGCAGAAGGTGTCGAAGCCCTTGGCGCGCGTCCACTGGCCGTCCGTCTTCTGCAGGTCGCGCGCGGTCACGTCGTTCAGCGGGGCGATGCCGGCCACGTGGTCCCATGCGTCCGCCGCCCTCACCTTCCTGGCCGTGCGGCCGATGACGACCGCGATCTCCCCCTCGTGCTCCACGCGCTCCGACTCCGGCGGCAGCACGATGGCCTCGCCGTCGGCGACGATGGAGGACGGGGGCTTTAAAAAGATGAGGGGCCGCTCGGGAACCTGGTTGCCCAGCTCGCGGGCGTGCTCCAGGTAGTTGCGGCCCACGCAGACGATCTTGCTCGGACGGTTCACGGACGGCGCGATCGGGATTCGGGGGGCGGACGAAGCGGGGAATCTAACCCCCACGCCGCCGTTCATCCAGTGACGGAGGATGGTGGAACCGATGGATGGTGGAGGAATTTCGACAACTCGTCCGGTCGAACGAAGTTCGTGCACGCGCGAGCACGCCGGACCGCCGGTACCGCGCGAGGCCCTCACCCTTCGGGCCCCCTCTCCCGCACGCCTGCGCCTTCGCCCGCGCGCCGTCCGGCGAACGTGCGGCAGGAGGGGTGATGTGTGTCGTGCCCCTCGCGACCCCGGGCTAAAGCCCGGGGCTGGAAATGCCACAAGCCCCGCCCCGGGCGCGCTGCGCTCGCCCGGCGGGGCTTCACCTGCACGCGACGGCTGGCTCCGCGGCATGGAGCCGGGGCCACGAGCCACCCCTCCCCGGGATCGGGGGGAGGGGTCGCCAGCCGTCGCGAAGGACGAGCGAAAGGCCTGGCGGGGGAGAGGGCCCGCGGCGGCACGCTTACACATTCCTTACCCCTTCCGAACCGGCGGCTGACCGCATCCTTTGCGCGGCGCGTTAGATTGGTGTCCGCGGCGCCGCATCCGCAGCCGCGCAGAACCGTCCGCATCCTCCGATGTCCATCATCCCCCGAACGCTTGCACGCTCCCGCGCGATCACGGCCACCGGCGCCCTCCTGGCCGTGGCGCTGCTGCTGGCGTGCGCGGTGGCGTGGCAGGCGCAGCGCGCGGCGGCGGCGCACCGCGAGGCCACGCGCCGCCTGCTGGACGACCACGCGGCATACGCCGCGGCGGAGTTCGCCCGGCGCGCGGCGGCCACGCTGGAAGCCGGCTCCGTCACCCTGCAGCACTTTCCGACCTCAGCGCTGGAGGATCAGCCCGCCAGCACGCCGCTTCCCTCCGCGGCCGCGTACCGCGAAACCATCGGCGAGCAGGACTACTGGTGCGCGTGCTTCGACGCGGTGGACCGCTACGTGGTGCTGGACCTGAACGGCGGCGCGCTGGACGCGACGGGGCCGGCGCTGGACTCGGCGACGGCCGCCTGGCTGCGCCGTGAGATGACCGCTCACGCGGCGTACCTGGTCCGCAACCCGCGCGAGGCGGAGGTCAACCTGTACGACGAGATCGAGGGGCGCAAAACGCGCAACAGCTACCAGCTGCGCATCAAGCGGGGCACCGTGCGCGTCCTGGGGAGCGGCCCGGGGGCGCGGGCGCTGCTCTTCACCGTGGTCTTCGACGACCAGGACCGGCCGCGCGCGGCGTACGGAATGCTCGCGCCGCCCGCCGCCTTCGCGTCCGTCGTCTTCCAGCGGGTATTCGAACGGAATGCGCTCCTTCCCTCGTTCGTTTCGCGGGGGGCGTCCAACGACTCGCTGATGCGCGTGGTGGTGGAAGGGCCCGGTGGCGCGGAGCTCTTCCGCTCCGCCGCCGGCGCGTCCGCCGCCGCCCGCGCGCGCGAGCCGCTGCCGGGCGACTTCGGCTGGATGGCGGCGCGCGTGGAGCTGCGGCCCCAGGCGGCGGCGCGGCTGGTGGAGGGCGGCGTTCCCGCGTCTCCCCTGCCCCTGCTCCTCGCCCTGCTCGCGGTCACGGCGGCGGTCGTCACCGTCGCGTTCCTGCAGCTGCGGCGGCAGCACGAACTGGCCCGGCTGCGCGCGGACTTCGTCAGCGGCGTATCGCACGAGCTGCGCACGCCGCTCACGCAGATCCGCATGTTCAGCGAACTGCTCCTCGGCGGCCGCCTGCGCTCGGACGCGGAGCGCGACCGCTCGCTGCGGCTGATCGACCGCGAGGCGCGGCGCCTGGCGTTTCTGGTGGAGAACGTGCTCGACTTCAGCCGCGCGGAACGCGGGACGCTGGCCATCTCCCCCGAACCGGCGCGCGTGGCGGACGCGATGGAGGAGATCGTGGAGGGCTTCGCGCCCGTGGCCCGCGCGCGGGGGATGCGCATCCGCACGCACCTGGACCCGGACGCCGCCGCGCGGCTGGACCGCGGCGGCTTTCGCCAGGTGCTGCTGAACTTCCTGGAGAACGCAGTCAAGTACGGTCCCGCCGGCCAGACCATCGCCGCCGGCGCATCCCGCGGCGGGGACAGGGTGCGCGTGTGGGTGGATGACGAGGGGCCGGGCATCCCCGCCGGGCAGCGCGAGCGCATCTGGGAGCCGTACTATCGCCTGAACCGGGAGATCGACCGCGTGGTGGGCGGCAGCGGCATCGGCCTCAGCGTGGTCCGCGACCTCGTGGCGCGGCACGGCGGAAGGGCGTGGATGGAGGATGCGCCCGGCGGCGGTGCCCGCTTCGTCGCGGAGTTCCCGGCGGCGCGCATGCCGGCGGATGCGGAGGAGACGCGGGCGGCGGAGATGGCGGAGGCGGGGCGATGAGGCGCGTGCTGATCGTGGAAGACGATCCGGACCTGGGGTTCGGCCTGCGGACCACGCTGGAGATCGAGGGCTACACGGCGGAGGTGGCGGAGGACGGGCTCGCGGGGCTGCGGCGCGCGCGGGAAGACCGGCCGGACCTGGTCATCCTGGACCTGATGCTGCCGGGGATGGACGGCTACCGGGTGCTGCGGACGCTGCGCGCGGAAGGGAACCGCGTCCCCGTGCTCATCCTGACGGCGCGCGGCGAAGAGGCGGACAAGGTGCTGGGCTTTCGCAGCGGCGCGGACGACTACGTCACCAAGCCGTTCGGCCTGCTGGAGCTGCTGGCGCGCGTGGAGGCCCTGCTGCGCCGCGCGGGCGGCGGCGTGGCGGATGCGCCGGCCATCGACCGCTTCGGCGAGGTGGAGATGGACCGCGCCGCGCGCACCGTCACCCGCCGCGGCGAGCCCGTGCAGCTGGCCCCGCGCGAGTTCGACCTGCTGCTGGCGCTGTACGACCGCAACGGCGGCGTCATCAGCCGCCAGGACCTGCTGCGCGAGGTGTGGGGCCACCGCGGCGCGGTGCTCACGCGCACCGTCGACATCCACGTGGCCGAGCTGCGCCGCAAGCTGGAAGACGACCCCGCCGAACCCGTCCACATCCTGACGGTGTGGAAGAAGGGGTATCGCCTCAAGAGATAGGCGCGAGGCCCCAAACGGCCCCGCCCGGCGCCTTTCCGGC
>DATABT010001118.1:0-1817 GCA_036259455.1 Longimicrobium sp.
CAGCGCACCGAGGAGTTGATTCATCAATTTCGCGGCTCGATCGCCGGCATCCTCGGGGCCTTCGCCGACAGCGCGCGGCAGATGGACGAGACCGCGCGGGCGCTCTCGACTCTTGCCAGCGACACCAACGAGCGCGTCAGCACCTCCGCCGGCGTCCCCTCCGCGGCCACGCAGCCGCGGTGCAGCAGCACCAGCCGGTCCGCGTAGCGCGCCGCCAGGTTCAGGTTGTGGGTGACGACCAGCACCGTCTTGCCCGCGTGCCCCAGGTCGCGCAGCAGCTCGAAGATCGCCATCTCATGCGCCACGTCGAGCGCGGCCGTCGGCTCGTCCAGCGCCAGCGTGGCCGCTTCCTGCGCCAGCGCGCGCGCCACCCGCGCCCGCTGCCGCTCGCCGCCGGAAAGGGTCGGCACCGGCCGCGCGGCCAGCGCCCACACGTCGCAGCGGCGCATGGCCTCCTCCACGGCGCGGCGATCGGCATCCCCTTCCCGCCGCCACGCGCCCAGGTGTGGATAGCGTCCCATCCCCACCAGTTCCCGCACGCTGACGGGAAACACGGAGTCCTCCCCCTGCGGCACCACGCCCACGGCCCGCGCGAGCGCATCCCGCCCCCACTCCCCCACGCGCCGCCCGCCGAACTCCGCCGTCCCCGCCGTCGGATTCAGGATGCCGAGAAGCAGGCGGAGGAGCGTCGACTTTCCCGATCCGTTGGGCCCCAGCACGGCCGTCGTGGCGCCGGAGGGGATCTCCAGCGACAGGTCCAGCACGGCGGGATGGGCGGATTCCGGATACCGGAACGTCACCCCGGCGCAGCGCCATCCGCTCACGCGCCCCTCCTGCGCAGAATCCAGAGAAAGAACGGCACCCCCACGAACGCCGTCACCACGCCGATGGGCAGCTCCGTGGGCGCGGCCACCGTCCGCGCCAGCACGTCCGCCAGCACCAGGAAGGTCGCGCCCAGCAGGAACGAGGCGGGGAGGAGAAAGCGGTGGTCCGGCCCCCACAGCATTCGCACCACGTGGGGGATGACGAGCCCCACGAACCCGATCACCCCGCTGACGGCCACGGAAGCCGCCGTCAGCAGCGACGCGGTGCCGTACGCCGCCAGCTTCACGCGCTCCGTGCGCACGCCCAGGTACGCCGCCGTCTCTTCGCCGATGGAGAGCAGGTTCAGCGGCCGCGCGAGCGCCATCAGCAGCAGGAGCGCCGGTCCGCCCGCCAGCGCCAGCAGCCCGATCTCCTTCCACGTGGCGCCGCTGAAGCTCCCCATCATCCAGAAGAGCGCCGCGCGAAAGCTCTCCGCGTCGCTGAAGGTGAGGACCAGCAGGATGCAGGCGTTGAAGAAGGCGCCCGCCACCACGCCGGCCAGCAGCAGCACGCGCGTGTCCAGCGTCCGCCCCGCCGAAGCCGCCAGCCGCAGGACGAGGACGATGGAGATGGCCGCGCCCGCGAACGCCGCCAGCGCCACGGACCCGCTCGCCGCGCTGGCGCCCAGGACGATGACGCCCACCGCGCCCACCGCCGCGCCGCCGGATACGCCCAGGATGTACGGCTCCGCGAGCGGGTTGCGGAGCAGCGCCTGGAAGCAGGCGCCGCTCGCCGCCAGCGCGCCGCCAACCAGCGCCGCCAGCAGCGACCGCGGCACGCGCAGCCGCCGGACGATGGCCTGCGCGGCGCCGGCGACCCCGCCACGCAGGGCATCCACCACCTCGCGCGTCCCCAGGCGCACGGCGCCCAGGCGCACGCTCAGCAGCAACGCGCCCGCCAGCACGGCGGCCAGCAGCAGCAGGCGCCCGATCGGCTTCACCGGCCGGCCAGGT
>DATABT010001119.1:0-8363 GCA_036259455.1 Longimicrobium sp.
GGTGCACGGGCAGGGCGGCGCGCGGCTGGCCTACGAGAGCCACCAGTCCGCCATCGAGAAGGTGGGCGAGATCGCGGCGGCGGAGGGCATCCAGTGCGACTACGTGCGGCTGGACGGCTACTGGTTCCTGACGCCCGAGGACGCGCCGGACCTGCTGGAGAAGGAGCGCGACGCCGCCCGCCGCGCCGGGGCCACCGTGGAGCTGGTGGAGCGCATCCCCGGCGTGCCGTTCGACAGCGGTCAGGCGCTCCGGATCGCCGCCCAGGGGCAGTTCCACGTCCTGAAGTACCTCTCCGGCCTGGCGGACGCCATCCAGCGCCTGGGCGGCCGCATCCACACCGGCAACCTGGTGACGGAGGTGGAGGGCGGCGCGCGCGCTGCGGCGAGCGGCGACGGCTTCTCCGTATCCGCGGGCGCCGTCATCGTGGCGACCAATCCGCCGGTGCACGACCGCTTTGCGCTGCACACCAAGCAGGCGCCGTATCGCACGTTCGTGATCGCCGGCAGGGTGGCGGCGGGGACGGTGCAGCGCGCGCTCTTCTGGGACACGCTGGAGCCCTACCACTACATCCGCACGCAGCCGGTGGAGGGCGACCCCTCGCGCGCGTGGGTGATCGTGGGCGGCGAGGACGTGAAGCAGGCGCACGCGGACGATGCGGAGGAGCGCTTCGGGCGGCTGCTGGCGTGGGCGCGGCCGCGCTTCGGGCTGGAGAGCGCGGAGCTGAAGTGGTCCGGGATGGTGATGGAGCCGTTCGACTACATGGCGTTCAGCGGGCGCGACCCCGCCGGCCGCGCGAACGTGTACGTCCACACCGGCGACAGCGGGCACGGGATGACGCACGGCGTGCTGGGCGCCATGCTCATCTCCGACCTCATCCTCGGCCGCCCGAACGAGTGGGAAACGCTGTACGACCCCTCGCGCAAGACGCTGTCGATGGACTCCATCCAGGAGTTCGCGATGGAGAACCTGGACGTGGCGAAGCAGTACCTGAAGCACTCGCCCACGTTCAGCGACGCGGACAGCGCCGCGCAGGTGGCGCCGGGGACGGGCGCGGTGATCCAGCGCGGGCTGCACAAGGTGGCGGTCTACCGCGACGAGCAGGGGCAGGCGCACGAAATGTCGGCGCTGTGCACGCACCTGCAGTGCGTGATCCGGTGGAACAGCCAGGAAAAGAGCTGGGATTGCCCCTGCCACGGCTCGCGCTTCTCGCCGACCGGCGAGGTGCTCACCGGGCCCGCCATCTACCCGCTCAAGCGGCTGGATTGACTGCGGATTTTCACGCGGAGCGCGTTGTCATTCCGAGGGCGGCGCCCGCGGGATCTGCGCCTGTGCATGATCTTCAGCGCCGACCGCGGAATCTGCTCACCCGGGCTCGTCCGTACCCCGCACATGGGCGCGTGCGTGGCGGAACCCCGCGGCGACGGGATCCAGCACGGAGGCTGGCACCAGCACCGGAGAGTAGATTTCTCAGTCGGCGCCACGGAAATCCTGCACTGGCAGTGATCGCGCGGGCGCCTCCTTCGAAAGGACGGCGGCGCGCTACGCGTGCAACTGAATCGACGATGGACCAGAAACAATCAGTTATGATCTACTGAGCTCCACTCGGACCATTCAGCGATGATGCGGGATGCTGGCGCAACCGACGACCAGCATCAAATACCCCTCCGAGGCCGAGGTCTTTATCCGGGATGGCGCAGAACCGCACCGCGATCCCGTATTCACGCGGGTGTCCAGCGCGGGCATACTCTTACGGATCGCGATCGGGTGGATCATGTGCCAGGCCACACTTCCGCCTGCGCAGCCACCCTCCTCTCCGTTCGAAAAATTCGGATGCCGTCCGCTCGCCGGCAGCAGCCTCTCTACCAAGGACCGCGTGCACCCTGCCGGTCGCCTCCGGTCCGCCTCCGGCCGTCACGAGTGCAACCATCCCGTCAGGGCAATCTCGTACGTGCCGGAGGCGTGCGCCGCGACGGCCGATCGCGAACCGGATCGTTCCGGCACGAGGCGGGCGTCCCTTGGTAGATCCGGTGCTGCCGGCGAGGGGACGGCATCCGCATTTTCTCCAAAGCAGGGTGGTGGCGCATGGCGCGGAGGTCGCCCAGGCACAGCATCCACCCGATCGCGATCTGTAGAAGCAGGCCCTGTCGTGACGGCCGTGCATCGGATGGCAGGAGAGGGCGCCTCCCTCAGGAAATGATCGCTGTATGTCCGGATTCGCGAATTATTTCCTCGCGACTACTGGATCAGCACGTCGGCGATACGCTGGGCGAACTCGTCCAGGTCCGCGCGGTTGGTGTTCGCGAGGAGGACGATGGTGGCGCCCTGGTCCAGCAGGCGATAGAGCACGCTGTTGGCGCCCATGATGCTGCCGGGGCGCTTCGCTACGCGGTACTCCCGCCCACCGCGGCGGAAGGAGTAGACCCACAGGCCGTAGCCGTAATCGTCCTGGCCGGGCGCCAGCAGCCGGCGCATCGCGTCCTCGCCGAGGAGCCGGCCGCCGTACAGCGCATCGGCAAAGGCCAGAAGGTCGGCGGCGGTGGAATACATTCCGCCCGCGGCGTACCAGTTCTCCCAGTAGACGGGGAGGTCGGGGATCGCGCGGCCGGTGTCGTCCGGGTAGAAGTAGGTGCTGGCGAGGCGCGGCAGGATGACGTCGTGCCGCATCATCCCCGTGTTACGCAGTGCCAGCGGGCGCAGGATGCTCTCCTCCAGCACCTGCGCGTAGGGCTTGCCGGTGACCCGCTCGATGATCTTTCCCAGCACGATGTAGTCGGCGTTGTTGTACGCGAACGCCGCGCCGGGCTCGGCCACCAGCCCCCCGCCGCAGCAGCGGGCCAGGAGCGCGTCGCTGGTGTGCGGCTTCTGGTATCGCTCGATCCCGTTCTCCACCGCCTCCTGAAAGCTGCGCTCGCGGTCGAAGTTCTCGATCCCCGATGTGTGGTTGAGCAGCTGGTGCAGGGTCACGCGGTCCGCTCCGTCGCCCGGGTAGTCCGGCAGGTACGCGCGGATGGGACGATCCACATCCACCCGCCCCTCCTGGTGCAGTTGCATGACCAGGACGGCGGTGAACAGCTTGGTGATGGATGCGACGCGGTACCGCGTGGAATCGTCCGCCGGGGTGCCGAACGCGCGCTCCGCCACGCCGAAGCTCCGCGTGTAGAGCCGCTCGCCGGCCCGCTGCACCAGGATCGTCCCGCTGAAGTCATGCTCCCGCGCGTATCCATCGATCAGGGAGTCGAGCGCGGCCGGCTGGGCGGATGCGGGCGCGGCGGCGAGGGCCAGCGCGGCGAGCGGAACGAGCGGGCGGATGGTCATCGGCATCCTCGGAGTGGCGGGGGGACACGAGGGACTGCGAGGGACAGAGTGCTTGATGCGCGCGGGGTGCGGATGGTTTGAAGCCGGCTGCCTGCCGACGGGGCTGGGTTTTGCAAGGCCCGCCATCGGACCGATACCGGGGCGTGAAAACAAAAGGAGCGGGATGACCAGGCGGGCGAGCGTGGTGGTGCTGGACGTCGACGGCACGCTGATCGACAGCAACGACGAGCACGCGCAGGCGTGGGTGGACGTGGGGCGTGAGTTCGGGATCGACATCGACTACCATCACGTGCGCCGGCTGATCGGGATGGGCGGCGACAAGGTGCTCCCCGCCGTCACCGGGCTGCAGGAGGACGATCCCGAGGGAGAGAAGATCACGGAGCGGCGCGGCGAGATCTTCCGCGAACGCTATCTCCCCGGCCTCCAGCCCTTTCCCCACGCGCGGAAGCTGCTGGAACGGCTGCGGGACGACGGCTACGCGCTGGTGGTGGCGACTTCCGCCAGCAAGAAAGACATGGACGGGCTGCTGAAGCGGGCGGGGATCCGCGACCTCATCGAGGAGAAGACCTCGAGCAGCGACGCGGAGGAGTCCAAGCCCGATCCCGACATCGTGCAGGCGGCGCTGAAGTCCGCGGACGCGGAGCCCCGGGATGCCATCATGCTGGGCGACACGCCGTACGACGTGGAGGCGTCCGGGCGCGCGGGGGTGCGGTGCGTGGCGCTGCGCTGCGGCGGCTGGGGCGACGACGACCTGCGCGACGCCGTTGCGGTCTACGACGATCCATCCGATCTTCTGGCGCGCTACGACGAATCCCCGTTCGCGGCCCGGTAGCGCGGCGGACGGGATAAAGACGAGAAAACCCGGCGGACCGGGGGAGAGCGCGGGCTCTCCCCCGGTTTCCGTCTGGCTGGCGAAAGGGCGGGTGGCGATGGACGAGCAGAACGCGGCCACGGAGCTGGGCGCGGAGGCCACGGCGCCGGTGCCGGGGTGGGGGTGGACGGAGACGTCGCTGTCGCTGATGGTCTTCGTGTGGGGCGTGAACTTCGCCGTGGTGAAGCACGCGCTGGACAGCATTGCGCCACTGGCGTTCAACGCGCTGCGGTTCGTGATCGCGTCGGTGCTGGTGTACGCCGTGCTGCGGGTGCGGAGCGAGCTCTCGCTCCCCGACCGGCGCGACGTGCCGCGCGTGGTGGCGCTGGGGCTGCTGGGGAACGTGCTCTACCAGATGTGCTTCATCCTGGGGCTCAGCCGCACGGCCGCCGGGCACGCCAGCCTGATCCTGGCGCTCACGCCCGTGATGACGGCGTTCCTGTCGATGCTGACGGGGCACGAGCGGCCGGGCCCGCGCACCTGGGGCGGCGCGTCGCTCTCCATCCTGGGAATCGCGCTGGTGAGCGGCGCAAGCATCCGCGTGGAGGGCCGCAGCGCGCTCGTCGGCGACGTGATCCTGGTGACGGCGTGCATCGCGTGGGCGGTCTACACCGTGGGCGCGCGGCCCCTCGTGCGGCGCTACGGCTCCGTGCGCACGACGGCGTGGACGCTGTGGGCCGGCGCCGTGGGCCTCGTGGTGCTGGGGACGCCGTCGCTGCTGCGGCAGGACTGGGACGCGGTGAGCGCGGAGGCGTGGGGCGCGCTGGCGTTCTCGGCCACGTTCGCCATCGGGCTGGCGTACCTGATCTGGTATCGCGGCGTGGAGCGCATCGGCAACACGCGCACGGCCATCTTCAGCAACCTTACACCCGTCGTGGCGCTGTTCGCCGGCGTGATTCTGCTCCACGAGAAGCCGTCCGCGCTGGCGCTGCTGGGCGCGGCGCTGACGCTCGGCGGAGTGATGATCGTGCGGACGGACCCCGGGGCGGCGGGGTGAGGAGTGCGAAAGTGCGAAAGTGATCAGGGCGCGGGGATGGAGACGCTGACGGTGGCGACGGCGGGGCGCGGCGGAAGGATGGGGGTGCGGAAGGGCTGCCAGTGCTCGCGCGCGAAGAGGGAGCCGCCGGCCGCGCCCAGGCCCAGCCCCAGCGCGCCGCCGGCCACGCTGCTGACCACGGTGGCGCCCACGAAGTTCTCGTCCTTGCGCCGCATGGAGATCAGCGGGCCCAGCACCACGCCCGTCGCGAAGCCCATGAACGCCCCCGCCACCGCGAACCGCCGCGCCGAACGCCGCCGGTTCAGCCCCTCGTTCTTGAACAGCCGCTGCACGCCGTCCAGCGCCACGGCGTAGCGGGTGCCCGTCGCCGTCTCCAGCACGGCCAGGCTGTCGGTGTGGTAGACCAGCAGCTCGCCTTCGATCAGCTGCGGACCCCACGCCTGCGCCATCACCCGCACGGTATCGCCGGGCTCCAGCGTGTGGCCGTTGTGGCCGTTGTCCTGCGCGGCCATGCGCATCGGCGGGAGGATGCAGAGCGCGGCGATCGTCAGCGCGCGGAGCAGTGAAGCGGGCATCATCTCGGAGCGGGGGGGATGAAGGGGCGGATGGATGTCCCGCGGCGGCGCGTCAACATCCTGCACGCGGCGGGATTTCACAAGATGCACGTCAGCTCGCGCGTGGTGCGGCGGGCGAGCCGTGCGCGTTGCCCGCTGGGCGGTGGATCGCGGGCCGGCGACGGGGATCGCGTCCGGCCCTCACCCCCGCCCCCTCTCCCTGAACCTGCGTGGGAGAGGGGGAGAACTTCGATCACGCTCCGGCGTCCGTCCGGTTCGGCTGCCGGTCCGCGGCGCGGACTCACGATGCGCCCGACGGGCGGCGGAAACAAGGCAGTTGTGCAACGCTGGCACGGAGCACGCACGATGGCGCGGCGCCGGGCCACTCCGGGCGCGGCGCGCGGGCTGATGCGATGCCGACGGAGGAACGCATGGCGGACGTGAACACGCGCGGAAGCGGGCCCTCCAACAGCAGCTCCACCATGCTGCTGGGCCTGCTGGTGGTCGTGGTGCTGGTGCTGGTGATCTGGATCGTGACGCGCGGCGGCGAAGAGGCGGACGTGGAGGTGAACGTGCCGCAGGTGGAAACGCCGGACGTGGAGGTCAAGACCTCCACTCCGTAGCGGGTGACACGCGGAATACGCGGAGAATGAACGAGGACGCGGGGCAGGCATCATCCTCCGCGTCCCTCTTCTCGTTCTCGCATCACCCGAACCGCGTGGTGGAGACGGAGGATGCGATCAGCCACTGCGCGGCGAAGTACGTCCCCAGAACCACCGCCGGGCCGTGCGCGACCTTGCCCCGGAAGCGCTCCCACGCCAGCACCGAATCCGAGATCACGAACAGCCCGGCGCCGGCGGCGGCCAGCAGCGCGGGCATGGTGCCCAGCAGCGCCCACCGTTCCGCCGCCTGCCACGCCATCACCAGCAGCGCGGCGGCGTAGACGGCGACGGGCGCGCGCAGATCACCGAGCCGGGACCAGATCGCGCGCATCAGCACGATGCCGTACGCCAGCAGCGCCGCCAGCGCGAGCGGCGCCGCCAGCCGCACCGGCCGCGGCGCGAACGCGGCGACGTAGAACAGGTGCGCGAACAGGAAGCTGGCCAGCCCCGGCACGAAGCGGTCGCGCGGCAGCATCAGGAACACGTCCCCCGCCAGCGAAAAGAGCAGGCCCGCGCACACCAGCGCCTGGTAGCCGCGCGAGACCGGCTGCGGCGCCGCCGCGGCGAGCGCCAGGACCAGCACCGTCGCGAGCGGCTTGAAGACGTAGAGCGCGCGCCGCGCACCCCGGTGCTCCGCCCACACCGCCAGCGCGGCGGATGCCGCGGCCAGGAGGGTGAGCGCGAGCGGAAGCGCGGCCACCGTGGTCAGCCGGCCGGGGTGGCGCCGGCGGGAGCGCGCTGGCGCGCCACGCGCTCCAGGTTCGCGATCTCCTTTCGGTAGATGGGGCCGGCGAGCACCGGCAGCAGCACGCTCTCCAGCCACCCCTGCACGCCGCCCCGCGTGTAGCGCGTGGTGATGGTGACGCGCGCGTCGCCGCCGTCCACCGGCTCCACGCGAAAGGTGGAGACGAGGCCGGAATCCATGTCCGACTCCATCAGCAGCCGCCCCGGCTCCGGCTCGGTGACGGACATGCGGTACGTCTTCATCTTCATCCCTTCGCGCGTGGTCACGCGAAACACGGTGCCCGCGCCGGTGCCCCCGCTCTCCACCACCAGCTCGCCGAACGGCGGGCGCGGCAAAATGCTCGGGTGCCCTTCGTGATAGTCGCTCAGAACGCCGTACGCCGCCGCGGGGGAGGCGTGGATGACGGCGGATGCTCGTATGGTGACCTGGGCCATGCCGGCCTCCGATGTGTGGCTGACGTCGAATCTACCTCGACCATACAGTGGCCGCCGCGCGTCCCCGTCGCAATCAGGTCGATTGACCCAGCCGCAGCTCCGCCGCCAGCACGGCGCGGGTGCCGTCGGGGCCGGTCATCCGCAGCCAGACGGGGCCGTCCGCGGGCGCCACGGTGATGCCGAACTCCAGGAACGCGCAGCACAGCCGCTCGTTGGCGACGAAGCGCATTACCCGCTCCAGCCGGTCCGGGGCGAAGCGGAACGCGTATCCATCCGCCAGCTCCCGCCGTTCCCGCACGTGCGCGCCGAACAGCTCCGCCGCCAGCGCAAAGTGCGCCGGCCGCGCCTCCGCGGGGATTGCGCCGGGGGTGCACGCGAGGGGTACGGGCGCGTGGGTATCCATCATCCACCTCCTGGGTCGTTTGATGCGGTGATTGCTCCCTCGCCGCGCAGGCTACAACTTCAAGCGAACTTGAAGTCAAGAGGACGCGCGATGGAGGAGCTTTCGATCGGCGAGGTGGCGCGGCGCACGGGGGTGGCGGCGTCGGCGCTGCGGTACTGGGAAGACGCGGGGCTGCTGCCGGCCCCCCGGCGCGTGGGCGGGCGGCGGCGCTACGACGCGGACGCGGTGCGCCGGGTGGAGGTGCTGCGGTCGGCGCAGCAGGCGGGGTTCACGCTGGCGGAAATCCGCACGCCATCCCCGCCACCATCGCTCGCTTCATCTGCTCCGCGCGGGCGATCAGCGCGTCCAGCTCGCGCAGCCTGGCGTGCGCCAGCGCGTTCC
>DATABT010001120.1:0-18907 GCA_036259455.1 Longimicrobium sp.
GGACACCTCGTGTTCGCCGAACGTGACCGTCTGGCCAAAGTCGGTGACCCCCAGATCCTCGAAGCGCACCCGTACTCCCGCACGCCGCTCGAACCACGTGAACGGGATCGGAAGCGGCTCCAGCGTTCCGCGGTACAGCACCACCAGGTCGTCGCATGGGCTCACGAACCCGCCGATGAGCAGGTCCTCGCGCTCGGGCGCGGCCAGCACGTCGCGCAGGTCCTGGGCGGTAAGCAGCCGCATTCCGGGCCCGGGCGAGACCACGAACCGGAACACCAGGTTCAGCACCTCGCGCTCCGTCCAGCTGGCGCCCTTCAGCAGCAGCAGCCGGTGGTTGGCGCCGCCGCGGGGCGGGTGCTGCGCCAGCGGGCACAGCTTGGCCGGCTCGTCGGCGATCCAGACCACCGGCGCGCGGCCGCCGCTGGCGCGGTCAAAGGCGCCCAGCACTTCGTCGGGCGACCGGAGCGACCGCGCGGGAAAGTCACGCCCGGCCCATTCACGGGTGCCGGGGTCGGCAATGAGGAGAAGGTTGTCGGCGTTCATCAGTGGTCCTCCTGCGAGAACACGGGGTTTTCGGGGTACATGGCGTCCCACGCGCGGCACAGTCCCGCCCGTTGCCCCCAGACGTACGCCGCCAGGTCGCGCGGCACCTCCGCGGGATCGGGCACGGCGTCCATGAAGCTTCCGCTGCGCAGGCTGAGCCTCCACGCCCGCCGTTTGCGAAGGAGGGTCGCGTGCGGCGTCTCGTTCCGTTCGTCGTCGCGGATCTTCACCTTCCACCCCTGCGTTCGCCATTCATCGGGCATCTCCAGCGCGTACGCCATTTCCACCCTCCGCGAATATATGTCCCATTTTCAGTTTGCACAAGACCGGGACATTCACCACCCGCACTCTGCCCCGTTCGCGCACCGGACGCGGGATCATACTGTTCACTTTCAATCCGGAAAAGACCGCGCACCAAGGAAGTCCGACCGCTGGCGCAGGAGGAGCGGAGCGCGGGGAGAAGTGGACGCGAAACCGCTCCGGACAGGTCTGGAACGCGCTTCGCGGAGACGCTAGAATGCACCCGATGTCCCGTCCGCCCACCTCACCCGATCCGCCCATGACCCGCCGCCCCCGCTCCGCTCGCGCCCACGTGGTCGTGCTGCTCGCCGCGGCGATTCTTGCGACACCCGCCGCCGCCCAGCAGACGGCCAAGCCGCCGCTCCACGGGCGGCACTGGATGGCCATTACCGGCAAGCCGCTGGCGGCCACGGCGGGGGCCATGACCTTTCAGCGCGGCGGCAACGCCGTCGACGCCGCGTGCGCCATGCTCGCGGCCACCAGCACCATGTGGGACGTGCTCAGCTGGGGCGGCGAGACGCAGGCGCTCATCTACAATCCCAACACGGGCCAGGTGATCGGCATCAACGCGCTCGGCGTGGCGCCGTCCGGGGCCACGCCGGAGTTCTACCGCTCGCGCGGAATGCCGTATCCGCCGGAGTACGGACCGCTCGCCGCCGTCACCCCCGGCACCCCGGGCGGGCTGATGGTGATGCTGGCGGAGTACGGCCGCCTCTCACTGGCGCAGGTGCTGGAGCCCGCCATCCAGATGGCGGACGGCTATCCCATCGAGGCGCAGACGGCCAACAGCATCCACAACAACCGGGCACGGCTGCGCGAGTGGCCGTACTCGCGCGCCGTCATGCTGCCACACGGGGGCGAGGAGCGCGAGGCGCCGCGCGCGGGGGAGGTCTTTCGCCAGCCGGACCTCGCGCGGACGCTGCGGCAGCTGGTGGAGGCCGAGGCGCAGGCGCTGGCGCAGGGCAGGTCGCGCCGCGAGGCCATCATGGCCGCGTACGACCGCTTCTACCGCGGCGACATCGCGCGCGAGTTCGTGCGCGGCGTGCGGGAACAGGGCGGGCTGATCACGCTGGAAGACCTGGCCAACTGGCGGGTGCGCGTCGAGCAGCCCGTCTGGACGGACTACAAGGGGATCCGCGTCTACAAGCTCACGCACTGGACGCAGGGGCCCGCCATGCTGCAGTCGCTCAACATCCTGGAGAACTTCGACCTGCGGGGGATGGGCTACAACAGCGCGCGCTACGTCCACACCCTGTACCAGGCCATGAACCTGGCCTTCGCGGACCGCGACTTCTACTACGGCGACCCGTACATTCCGCCCGAGGAGCCCATCCGCGGGCTGCTGTCGAAGGAGTACGCCCGTGAACGCGCGCGGCTCATCAACCCCGACCGCAACGATCCGTCGATCACGCCCGGCGACCCGTACCCGTTCCAGGGCGCGGTCAACCCGTTCACCGACCTGCTGCGCGGCTGGCCCCGCACCGGCGGCCGCGGCGACAGCGTGTCCGCCCCGCCGCGCGCGTCGCTGGACTTCGAGGAGAGCTTCTACCTGGGCACCACGACGGTGCAGGCGGCGGACGCGGAGGGGTGGGTGGTCTCCATCACCCCCAGCGGCGGCTGGGTGCCGGCGGTGATCGCGGGGCGCACGGGCGTGGGGCTGAGCCAGCGGCTGCAGAGCTTCGTCACCGACCCGGCGGAGAACCCGTTCAACGTGCTGCGCCCGGGCCAGCACCCGCGCGTCACGCTCACGCCGTCGATGGCGCTCAAGGACGGCAAGCCGTATCTCTCCTTCGCCGTGCAGGGCGGCGACAGCCAGGACCAGAACCTCCTGCAGTTCTTTTTGAACGTCGTGGAGTTCGGGATGACGGTGCAGCAGGCGGCGGAGGCGCCGAACATCAACAGCTTTCAGATGCGCAGCAGCTTTGGCGGGCACGAGAGCCGGCCGGGGCGCATGCTGCTGGCCGAGTCGATGCCCGGGTGGGTGCGCGCGGAGTTGCGGCGGATGGGGTACGAGCTCACGTTCGAGGAGCGTACCTCGGGCCCCATCAACGCCATCTTCTTCGACCGCGAGCACGGCACCTCCTGGGGCGGCAGCAGCCACCACGGCGAGGACTACGGCATCGCGTGGTGAGGAGGAACCGGGCAGGGGGCGGGAGAGTGTCAAACAAGAGCGTGGTCATACGTTTCTCAGGACCCTCCCTCGTTGCATGAACGTTCATCGACAGGCACTCCCATGAAGCAAGCCCTGCTGCTCGCCGCGCTGGTGCTCCCGCTGCCGCTCTCCGCACAGATCCGCCCGTCGCTGGGCGTGGGCCGCGGCGTGCTGCAGACGGACGACCTGATGGCCGACGCGTACCACGTGCAGGCCGGCGCGCAGCTGGTGCGCATCAGCGACCGCGCCTCCGTCCGCGGCGAGGCGCTGTACCAGCAGGGCACGGCCAACGCCTCGCCCCTTTCGTGCGAGCAGGCACGGCAGGCGTATTGCCTGGGCCGCACGGACGAACAGCGGATGCTCGGCGGCGGCGTTCAGGTGCGCATCGAAACCGTGGAGCTCACGCGCGGCGTGCGCCCGTACGTGGTCCCCGCGGGGCTGGGCGTGTACCACCTGCGCACCGAATCGCGCGAGTCGGAGGGCTGCGTGCCCATGGGCGACCTGCCGGCCTGCGCACCCGGGCCGGAGTTCTCGCGCGCCACGTCCACCACGTCGGTGGGGTGGATGATGGGGGCCGGCCTGGAGGCGGACGTCGGGCGGATGCGCGTCTTCGCGGAGTTCCGCGGCCACGTGATGCTCGTTTCCGGGGGAGAGACGGGATCGGTGCCGTTCACCGTCGGCTTGAGCTTGTAGCGGGAGCACGATGGGGGAACTCGCGGCCATCTGGATCAAGCGCGCCAGGCGGGGGAAGATGGATCCCGCGAGGTCGGCCACGCTCGTCGCGGGGCGCGGAATCGTCGGCAGCGCGGACCAGGGCCGGCGACGGCAGGTGACGCTGATCGAGGAAGAGCTGTGGCGGTCGCTGATGGACCGGCTGGGCGGCGACGCCGACCCCTCCTCGCGCCGCGCGAACCTGATGCTGCGCGGCATCCGCCTGCAGAACACGCGCGGCCGCGTGCTGCGCATCGGCGGGTGCCGTGTGCGCATCCGCGGACACCTGGCGCCGTGCGAGCGGATGGACGAGGTGCTCCCCGGCCTGCAGGCGGCCATGCGGCTGGAGTGGGGCGGCGGCGCCTTCGCCGAGGTGCTGGACAACGGCGAGATCCACCCCGGCGACCCCGTCGAGTGGCTGGACGGCGATCCCGACACACTCCCCGCTTCTGCGCGGGACGCGGCCCCGGGCCTGGCGTCCTGATCGCCCCGGTCGGCGGAATCGGGATCGGCGGATGCGGGCCCCTTCGCATCCGCCGATTTCGTTTCTTCCGCGCCCGGCCACGGTAGCGTCCGGATGCGCAACACCTTGTCACGCGTCCACTTACGTGCCGCTGGAGAGGCACGGGGATTGCCTCGCCTTCCCGCCCACTTCAACCGGAGGAGGCAGAGGATGCAGAAGCCGATCAACGGACGCATGCACGGGATGATGGACTATGCCACCGTGGCCACCACGGCCGCGGCGCCGCGGGCACTGGGCTTTCCGCGGCAGGCGGAAAACCTGGCGTACGGGCTGGCGGCGGCGTACCTGGGGCTGTCGCTGCTGACGGACTACCCGCTCTCGGCAAAGAAGGCGGTGCCGTTCAAGGGCCACGGCGCCACGGAGGTCATGCTGGGCATGGCGCTCCCGTTCCTGCCCAGGCTGCTGGGCTTCGAGGACAACCGCCGCGCCCGCAACTTCTTTCTGGGCCTCACGGCGCTCACCGCCGTCACCGCGCTGCTGACGGACTGGAGCGCGCCCGACGCCGACCTGCAGCACCGGGACCTGGAGGTACGGCTGAACCAGCCCCGCACCGCCGAGGGCCGCGAATTGATGGCGACGGCCTGATCGCGACCCCGATCGCCACAAGGGGCTCCCCGCGAGGGGAGCCCCTTTCGTTCGCACCATCCGGCAGAAAGATCGGGGCCCCTCTCACGCGAGAGGCCCCGGTCCATCCGCCGATGCGCCGTACGCCGTTACTGGTACTGGATGTACAGCGGCTCCGGCCACAGCTGCAGCAGGTCCTGCGGCGTGGTGAGCGGGTCGCCCTTCTTGGTGTCGTTGTGGTAGAAGTTCTTCCACCCGGTGAACTGCGCGGGATAGTTCACCACGTAGTCGCGATACGAATCGTACTTCAGCCACGGCGCGCCCCAACCGTCCATGTGCATCACCAGCTGCACCTCCGGACGCAGCCGCACGTTCTGCACGTCGGGCACCATGTTGCGGGTGAACCGGTGGATGACCAGCACCTTGGGCGGCAGGTTGTTCTGCTGAACGATCTGCGTCAGGTGGTCCATCACCCAGTTGATGTCGGCCGCGTACATCGTCCCGATCCGCCGCCCCGGCACCACCCCGCCCCGCATGTAGAACTCGGGGTCCACGGCGAAGTGGATGTCCGGCCGCTTCAGGAACTCGTCGAAGCGGGGCATGATGGTGCGGATGTCGTCCGTGCCCACCTGCACGTCGATGAACATGATGCCGTTGATGGACTTCGCCATCTGGTAGATGGAGTCGACCACGCGGTCCCGGATCTGCGCGCGGTACTTGCCCGAGGGGCCGGGGTCGCCCTGCGCCACCACCGCGATCAGATGCAGCCCGGGGATCACGGGCGTCGTGGGGTCCGCCTGCCGCCACTGGTCCACCTGGCGCTGCAGGCGCTGCAGCATCTCCTCGCGCGGAAACTCGCCCAGCGCGCCCATGCGGGTGGAGTTGGGGTTGCCGTAGTAGACCACGATGCGGTTGCACGGCAGCAGCACGCCGTCGCGGAACTCCGGCATCTGCGGGTACCAGCCTTTTTCCTTGGCAAAGATCGGGTTCTTCCCCGCCCCGGGCCGCCTGGCGGCGGAGTCTGCCTGGAGCGCGGCGGCCGCGGAGTCCAGCCGCGCCTGGCGGCGCTGCATGCACTGCTGCGCCTCGGCCGCGCTGTTGCCCAGGGCGAACTGCGTCGCCGGGGGGGCCGCCGCGGAATCCTGCTTCTGCGCGCCCTTGCCGGTGTCGGCGGCCGCGGTGTCCCCACCGTTTTCACCGCCCTTTTCCGCGTTGGCCTCGCCGCCGCAGGCGGGCAGCGCCAGCAACGCCGCGAGCGCCAGCGCCCGCATCCCGTTCATCAATCCGGTCTTCACTACCCTCTCCTCCGTTCAGGGGCGGGGCGGCCCGCGCCGCGCCCGTCGCCGGTGTCCTCCATCCGATTGTCCATTCGGCCCACGGCAAGGGCCGCGCCGGGCGGTAAACTACTGCCGCACGGGATGCCCCCGCGCGGCCAGGTAGCGGCGCGCCTCGGCCAGCGTGAACTCGCCGAAGTGGAAGATGGATGCCGCCAGCACGGCGTGCGCCCCCGCGGCGAGCGCCGCGTCCAGGTGCTCCAGCGCCCCCGCGCCGCCCGACGCGATCACGGGGATGCGCACCTCCGCCGCGACGGTGTTCAGCAGGGGGAGGTCGTACCCGTCGCGCGTGCCGTCACGGTCCATCGACGTAAGCAGGATCTCCCCCGCGCCCAGCCCCTGCGCCCGCGCGCACCACGCCACCGCGTCGATCCCCGTGGCCTTTCGGCCGCCGTGGGTATAGACCTCCCATCCGCTCGCCGTCGCGTCCGTCCGCCGCGCGTCCACGGCGACCACGACGCATTGCGAACCGAAGTGGTCCGCCGCGCGCTGGATGAGGTCCGGGTCGGCGAGCGCTGCGGTGTTGACGGCCACCTTGTCCGCGCCGGCCCCCAGGATCGCGTTGAAGTCGTCGATCGACCGGATGCCCCCGCCCACGGTGAAGGGGATGAAGACGCTGTCCGCCGTCCGCCGGATCACGTCCAGCATGGACGCGCGCCCCTCGTGGCTGGCGGTGATGTCCAGAAAGCAGAGCTCGTCCGCGCGCTCCGCGTCGTAGCGCATGGCCTGCTCCACCGGGTCGCCCGCGTCGCGCAGCCCGACGAACTGGATGCCTTTCACGACGCGTCCGTCCTTGACGTCCAGGCAGGGGATGATGCGCTTGGCCAGGCTCATCCCAGCGTCTCCAGCCGGCGGCGCATCCCCTCGGTGAAGGTGCCGCGGTACACGGACTCCACCGGCCCGCGCAGCACCAGGCTCCAGTCGTCTCGCACGTGCACGTGCAGCGCGCCGCCGGGCATGCGCACCTCCACCTGCCGCTCGCTCACCATCCCCCGCCGCACCGCCGCCGCGGCCACCGCGCACGCGCTGCTGCCGGACGCGCGCGTTTCGCCCGCGCCGCGCTCCCATACCCACGCTTCCACGCCGTCCGGCTCCACGGGGACGGCGAACTGCACGTTCACGCCACGCGCGAACTGCGGGTGCGTGCTGATCTGCGGCGCGCGGCGGCGCAGCGTCTCCACGTCCAGCTCGTCCTGAAAGATCACGCAGTGCGGGTTGCCGATGGACACGGTGTTGACGTGCACCACGTCGCCGGAGTCCAGCTCCAGCGGCTCGTTGTCCGTCTCGCGGTCCGGCCCGCCGAGGCCCACGTCGGCGCTGCGGAAGGTGGCGGTGCCCATCTCCGCCTCCACCATCAGCACGCCGTCGGCGGAGCGGCTGAGGATCTCCATCCGCACAATGCCGCCGGGGGTCTGCACGGTGAACGGCGCGCGCTCGGCCGCGTGGCCGCCCTCCAGCAGGTACGCGGCGAAGATGCGCAGCCCGTTGCCGCTCTTTTCCGCCTCGCTGCCGTCGGGGTTGAAGATGCGCAGCCCGAAGTCCCCCGCGCCGCCGGGCACGCGCGCCAGGATGCCGTCGGACCCCACGCCCGTGTGCCGGTCGCAGATCAGGCGTACGGCCAGCGGCGTGAGCTCGAACCCGAGCCCCTCCATCTCCAGCGCGATGTAATCGTTGCCGAGCCCGTGGCCCTTGAAGAAATCAGTCACTTGCCCTGTCAGACCACGGGTTGACGACGGGTGCGCCCCACCGGCCGCAGTGCCGCACGTTGCGCGTAACGATGGTGAGCTTCCGCGCCAGCGCCGTTGCGACGAGGAGGGCGTCCTGGATGGAGATCTTCCGGCCCCTCCGCTTTGCCTCGGCGGTCAGCCGCCCCCATTCCAGCGCGACCGCCGCGTTCACCGGGAGATGCGGCCCGCGAAACGACGCGGGAGGACCGTCCACAGCCACTGCGCCAGCCGCGTCTTGCGATGGCCCTGCCCAAGCGGGTGAATTCCAGCCCAGATCTCACCCATGGACATTACGCTGATGGCGAGATCCTCCGCGGGCTGCTCGTGCATCCATGCCTCGACTCCTGGATCCGGCCGAGGCTTGGAACGGCTCGGAGAGCACGTTGGTGTCAAGAAGGAACCGCATGGTGGTGTCAAGAAGGAACCGCATGGTCCTCCGGCAACACCCATTCCCGCTTCTCGCGATCCCAATGCCACGGCCAGTACACGTCCTCGCCGGGAGCCGCTGCTTCTTCGAAAGGTTGGCGGAGCAACGTAAACATGCTGACACCGGGCGCCGCCTCGGCCTGCCGCTCCGCAGCAGACGCGGCCAGACTTTCCCCCGTCAGTCGCCCATACTCCTCGGGGCTGAGCACGACGAGATCGACTTCACCATCCAGCGTCACGAATTGGGGTCCGCTGCAGAGGGCTTCCAGCGCCACCATGCTCAAACGGCCGTCCGCATCCGTCAGGTTCCAGTTCGCCATCACGCCTCCTCACCATCCGGTGCGATTCCGTTGGACGCCGAACAGTACACGCGGCCAAGCCAATGCGGCAACGGGATGTTATCCGCCACGGACGGACCGAACGAACACGTCTCGGGCGCATTCGGGGCGGGGGTGTCCACATCCGGCCAAAGGTAGCCTGCTACAGCCGCGCGAAGTTGGCGAGAATGCGCAGGCCGTCTTCCTGGCTCTTCTCCGGGTGAAACTGGATGCCCCAGACGTTCTCGCGGCCCACGATGCTGGCGAAGGCGGCATCGTAGCGGCTGCGGCCCAGCACGTTCTCGTTGTCGTCCTCCAGCACGGCGTACGAGTGCACGTGATAGAACCAGCGCGGCTCCGGGCCCGCCACGCCGGCCAGCACGGGATCGGCCTCGGCACGGCGGATGAACTCCACGGCGTTCCATCCCACGTGCGGCAGCGGCAGGTCCGTCGGAAAGCGGCGGACGGTGCCGGCAAGGAGCCCCAGCCCGCGCACGCCCGGCGCCTCGTCGCTCCCTTCGTACAGCAGCTGCATCCCCACGCAGATGCCGATGAACGGGCGGCCGGCCGCCACGTGCTCCCGCACCGCGTCCGCCAGCCCCGTCTCCTCCAGCCGCGTCATGCATTGGCCAAAGTGCCCCTGCCCCGGCAGCACCAGGCGATCGGCCTCCCGCGCGACGGCGGGATCGTCCGTCAGCACCACCTCCGCGCCCTCGTGCTCGAACGCCCTGGCCACGGAGCGCAGGTTTCCGGCGCCGTAGTCCAGCAGCACCACCGTTGGCGTCACAGCGCACCTTTCGTAGAAGGCACCTGGTCGGCGCGGCGCGGATCGAGCGTGGTGGCGGCGTCCAGCGCGCGGGCGGCGGCCTTGAAGGTGGCCTCCACCACGTGGTGCGCGTTGTCGCCGCGGATGCCGTCCAGGTGCAGCGTGACCCGCGCCTCCATGGCGAACGCGCGCCAGAACTCCGCCGAGAGTGAGGCGTCGAACTGGCCGATCATCGGCTGGTCGGGCGGGAGCGGAACGTCAAAGTGGATGAACGGCCGCCCGCTCACGTCGACCACGGCGCGCGTCAGCGCCTCGTCCAGCGGAACCGTCACGTCCGCGTAGCGCACGATGCCGCGCTTGTCGCCCAGCGCGTCCAGGAACGCGCCGCCGAGGACGATCCCCACGTCCTCGACCGTGTGGTGCGCGTCGATGTGAAGATCGCCGCGGCACTCCACCTCCAGGTCGAACATGCCGTGCCGCGCCAGCGCGTCCAGCATGTGGTCGAAGAAGCCGATCCCCGTCCCCACGCTCGCCTGGCCGGTGCCGTCCAGGTCGACGCGGACGCGAATCTCCGTCTCCTTCGTGCTGCGCCGCCGCTCGCCGGTCCGGCTCATCGTGCCGCCTCCATGATCATCCGCAGGCCGTTGAGAAAGACGCCGTTCTCCTCCGGCGTCCCCGCGTTCACGCGCAGGCACCGGTCCAGCATGGGGTACCGGGACACGTCGCGCACCAGCACGCCGTGCTCCGCCAGCAGCCGGTCGAACACGTCCGTGTGGGTGATTCCCGGTGCTTCCACGCGAAAGAGGATGAAGTTGGCGGCGCTGGGATACACGCGCAGGCCGGGGATCATCCCCATCTCCCGCACCAGCCGCTCGCGCTCGGCGCTGATGGCGGCGACGAGCGGATGCAGTTCCGCGCGGCAGCGCAGCACCTCGGCGGCGGCGCACTCGCTGAAGAAGTTGATGTTGTACGGCAGCTTGGCCTTGTTCACCTCGGCGGTCAGCGCGGGGTCGGCCAGCATGTAGCCGGCGCGCAGCCCCGCCATCGCCATCGCCTTGCTGAAGGTGCGCAGCACGACCAGCCGCGGGCGGCCCTCCAGGAGCGGAATGGCGTCGTATCCGCCGAACTCCACGTACGCCTGGTCCAGCAGGATGAGCGCGTCCGTCTCGTCGTGCACGAGCTCGATCTCCTCCCCCGTGAGCGCGGCGCCCGTGGGGTTGTTCGGCGTGCAGAGGACGACCACGGCGGCCCGCGTCTCTCGCGCGGCGCGGATGATGGCGTCCACGTCGAACGCCAGCCGGTCGTTCAGCGCGACGGAGACGGCGGTGCCACCGTTGACCTCCGTCATCAGCCGGTACAGGGTGAAGGTGGGCTCGGGGATGACGACGGAAACGCCCGGGCCCACGGTGACGGCGAGGACGGACTGGATGAGCTCGTTGGAGCCGTTCGCCACCAGGATGCCGTCCCCCGGCCAGCGCGTGGCCTCGGCGACGGCCTGGATGAAGTTGCTGGCGACGAAGGGCGGGTACCGGTTCCACGGCCGATCGGCGAGGGCGGCGTGGATGCGGTCCTTGACGGCCTGCGGCACGTCGTACGGGCTCTCGTTCTGGTTGAGCTTGATGCGCGGCTCGTACGGCCTGAGCGTGTACGCGCCCAGCGCCCGCACCGTGGGCTTTACGTGCCGCAGCGCGGAATCGATGGATTCCATCACCGGAGTCCTGCTTTCGTCGCTCAGAAAGGTGCCCGCCGGCACGGCGCAAACACAAGGCGCGGCCCGTCCGCAAGGGAGGGACCGCGCCGGGGCGTCCTGCGCGCAATCTGCGCGGCACGCCGGCGGGTGTCAACGGCCGCGGGGTTGGGCCGGGGTGGAGGCGGGGTTATGTTCCGAACCCGTCCCCATCCCCCGTTCACCCGCGCTCAGGACCCATGCAGACGACCGCCCCCGACACCACGACCCAGACGGCCATGGACTGGCTTCCCGTGTTCCTGCACGCGCCGCGGGCGCAGGCCGCCGTGGGGCTGGCGCTGCTGGCGCTGGTCGCCCTGGCGCTGCACCTGGTGGCGCGGCGGGGGGTGATCCGGGCCGTGCACGTGCTGGTGAGCCGCACCCGCGCGGACTGGGACCAGGTCATCTACGAGCACCGGGTGCCGCACCGCGCTTCGCTGGTGATTCCCCTGGTGGCCGCGCAGGTGATGCTGGAGTGGGTGCCGGGGCTGGGCGCGGACTTCCGCGGGCTGCTGGCACGGCTGCTGTCGGGGTGCATGCTGCTGGTGGGCGCGCTGACGGTGGACGCGGCGCTGTCCGCGCTCCACGCGCTGTACCTGCGGCTGCCCGTGGCGGCGCTGCGCCCCATCAAGAGCTACGTGCAGCTGGCCAAGCTGTTCGTCTACGCGGTGACGGGGATCTTCATCGTGGCCCGGCTGGCGGACCAGTCGCCGTGGATCTTCGTGAGCGGCCTGGGAGCGATGATGGCCATCATCCTCCTCATCTTCCGCGACACGCTGCTGTCGCTCGTGGCCGGCGTTCAGCTGACGGGCAACGACCTGATCCGCGTGGGCGACTGGATCGAGATGCCGCAGTTCGGGGCGGACGGCGACGTGGTGGACATTGCGCTGAACACGGTGACGGTGCAGAACTGGGACCACACCACCACCGTCATCCCCACCCACAAGTTCCTGGACAACAGCTTCAAGAACTGGAGAAACATGTTCGAGGGGGGCGGCCGCCGGATCAAGCGCGCCGTCCACATCAACACCTCCACCATCCGGTTCCTCACGGACGAAGAGATGGAGCGGTTCGGACGGTTTGCGCTGCTGCGCGACTACATGGCGGAGAAAGCGGCGGAGCTGCGGGAGCACAACCGGCTGCACGCGGGCGAGCCGGGGATCATCGCCAACGCGCGGCGGCTGACCAACGTGGGAACGCTGCGGGCGTACATCGTGGCGTACCTGCGCGGGCATCCCGCCATCCGCCGCGACCTCACCTTCCTGGTGCGGCAGCTGGAGCCCACGCCTGAGGGGCTGCCGCTGGAGATCTACGTCTTCGCGGCGGACACCCGCTGGGGTGTGTACGAGGAGATCCAGGCCGACATCTTCGACCACATCCTGGCGATGGTGCCGGAGTTCGGGCTGAGCGTGTACCAGCGCCCGTCCAGCGGCGACCTGGCCGCGCTGCCGCCGGCCTCGCGCCCGTTCCGCGTGTTCGCCGACGAGGCCGCGGCCGTGAACTGACGCGGAATGCCGGCTCTACGCTCACCGCTCCCCGTGGACGTCATCCCGTCGTTCCGCCGCCCCGCTCCGCCGGATCGATCGGATCGCGGCCGCAAAATCAGCAGTCGTGCCCCGGCTGCGCGGCGGCGGCCGGGGCCACGCACGCGCAGACGGCCGCCAGGGCGATTCCACGAACGCGGATCATGGGCGATGCTCGGGGTCCGCGATCACCAGCCTTCCGCAAACGACGGCGGGCGCAGCCGAAGCGCGCCCGTCCGCATCGATCCGGTCCCGGAACGGGCGGCGGCTACCGCTCCACGTGGATGATCTGGTCGCGGCGCGTGCCGACGGAGACGTACCACACCGGCGTCTCCGTCAGCTCCTCCAGCCGCTCCAGGTAGCGCCGCGCGTTCTCCGGCAGGTCCGCCCAGCGCCGGCACTCCGCGGTGGACGTCATCCATCCCGGCAGCGTCTCGTAGACGGGCTCGGCGGCGGCGAGCAGCCCCAGGTCGCCGGGAAAGTCGTCCAGCTCCTCTCCTTCCGCCCGGTAGCGGACGGCGATCCGCAGCTCGTCCAGGGTGTCGAGCACGTCCAGCTTGGTCACCGCCAGCCCGGTGAGGCCGTTGACCCGTGCGGCGTAGCGGACCACGACGGAGTCGAACCAGCCGCAGCGCCGCGGCCGCCCCGTCGTGGCGCCGTACTCGCCGCCCAGCTCGCGGACGCGCTCCTGCATGGGCGAGGGCAGCTCCGTCGGCAGCGGGCCTTCGCCCACGCGCGTGGTGTACGCCTTCACCACGCCGATCACGTCGTCCACCCGCGTGGGGCCGATGCCCACGCCCAGCGCCGCGCCTCCGGCCGTCGTGTTCGACGAGGTGACGTACGGATAGGTGCCGTGGTCCACGTCCAGCAGCGCCCCCTGCGCGCCCTCCAGCAGCACCCGCTGGCCGGCCTTCAAGGCGTCGTGGATGACGCGGCCCGTGTCCACGGAGATCGAAAGCAGGCGGTCGCGAATGGACATCAGCTCGTCCACCAGCGCGTCGGCGTCGATCCGCTCCTCGCTGTCCAGCAGCTCCAGGCGCTGGTTCACGCGGTCCGCCGCGCGGCGAAGCTGCACCTCGGCGCGCGCCGCGTCGCGCAGGTCGGCCAGGCGAATGCCCTGGCGCGCCACCTTGTCCTCGTACGCGGGGCCGATCCCCCGCCCCGTGGTGCCGATCTTTGCGCTGCCGCGGCTGGCTTCCTGCGCGCGGTCCCACGTTTTGTGGTACGACAGCAGCAGGTGCGCGCGCCCGCTCACCCCCACGCGCCCCTCGGCGTCGATGCCGCGGGCGGTGAGCTTGTCCAGCTCCTCGAAGAACTGGAATGGGTCGAACACCACGCCGTTGCCCAGCAGGCAGCGGCGCCGCGGGTGCAGAATGCCGGACGGGATCTGGTGGAGGATGAACTCGTCCTTCCCCACGTGGACGGTGTGGCCGGCGTTGGCGCCACCCTGGTAGCGCGCGATGACGTCCACCTCTTCGGCGAGCACGTCCACGATCTTGCCCTTCCCCTCGTCGCCCCACTGCGAGCCGACGATCACCACGCACTGGCTTTTCCGGTCCCTCATCGCTTCCGTTCTTCCGTCTGTCCGTGCCGGCGCCGCACGCAAAAACGCGGTCCCGACCGCAAGGGTGGGACCGCGCGCTGACGCATCCTGTGCGCAATCTGCGCGGCGGCGGGGCGGGTGTCAACGGGCCGCACCCCGGCTCTCCCGCATCCTCAATCTCCGGGCGTCCGTGCGGGCGGAGGATTGCTGGCCGCCCACTCCCGCGCAAAGTCCAGGAACTCGGCCACGGGCATCATCTCCAGCTCCTCCGCGGCGAACTCATCGGCCTGCCGCTTCTCGTAGAACTCGGCCATGAACGCCATGAACTGGTACCACGACACGGTCGCGCTGCGCGCGCCACGCACCCCCGCTGTCTCCACGAACCAGTTCCGTACCTGCCGGACCAGTTGCGCGGGCTCTCCGCCATGGTGCTTGATGTCGGCGCCCGCCAATCTCGGACAGCGCTCGCGCATGCTCGAAAGGACGCTCGCCAAGGAGCAGCGACCGCTTTTCGTTCAGCGGGGCCGTTCCGTAGAGCCGGCATCCGTCATCGATTCCCAGTTCAAACGGCATGTTCAGCCCATAGAATTCGCCCGCGCTCGCCTCCTGATACAGGGCGGATCCATTGAGCGTCACCGGCGGGCACCGGCGGAGACGAATACTCGCGCCGCGTCCGGGATCGCGATGAAGATTCTCACGACCGCAAAGGGTGACCATCCGGCGCGATCTGATTATCTTCCCCTCCGCAGTGTCCTCTTTTCCGCATCGAGCAGCACCCGGATGATCTTTCGTCCCCTCGTAATTCTCCTTGCCCTTGGCGCGGCGTCCCTTCCGGCGGCGGCGCAGGAGCACCACGGCCCCGACGCCGCTGCCCCGGCGGGCGTTTCCGTGCCACTGTACACGGAGGCCCTGGGCACGTGGACGTGGCCGGTGACCACCGCGTCGGCGGAGGCCCAGGCCTACTTCGACCAGGGCGTCAAGCTGATGTACGCCTTCACCCCGCCGGAGGCGCGGCGCTCGTTCGAGGAAGCGCGGCGGCGCGACCCGGAGTGCGCCATGTGCTGGTGGGGCGAGGCGTGGTCCATGGGCCCGTACTTCAACGGGGGGATGAAGGGGGAGGATGCGCCCGCCGCCTTCGCCGCGGCCCGCCGCGCGCGCGAGCTGGCGGAGGCGCGCGGCACGCCCGTGGAGCGCGCGCTGGCGGAGGCGATGACCACGCGCTACGCGGAAACGCAGCCGGCGGGCGGGCGCCGCGGACTGGACACCGCGTTCGCGGCGGCGATGGAGGGCGTGTACGCGCGCTTTCCCGACGACCCGCAGGTGGCGGCGCTGTACGCGGACGCGCTGATGGTGCTGGAGCCGCGGCGGGGCACGTGGCCGCTGGAGAAGCCGTCCGTCGCGCGCATCCACCAGGTGCTGGCGCGCGCCATCGCGGCGAACGTGGCGCACCCGGGCGTGTGCCACCTGTACATCCACGCCACGGAGACCACGCCCCGCGCCGGCGAGGCACAGGCGTGCGCGGACGTCCTCGTCCACGCCATGCCGGGCGCCAGCCACCTGAACCACATGCCCTCGCACACCTACAACCGCATGGGCCGGTGGAACGACGCGGTGCGTAGCAACCTGGTGGCGTGGGCGTCGGACCGGCGCGCGGCGCAGGGGACGGCGGTGTCCATCTACCCCACGCACAACCTGCACATGCTGATGTTCGCCGCGGCGATGGACGGGCAGGCCGCGCGCGCCATCGAGGCGTCGGACGCGTACGCCGCGCTCAACCCCAGCGGCGACGGCGCCTCGCTGCAGGCGATGGCGCGGCTGCGCTTCGGCCGGTGGGACGACGTGCTCGCGCTGACGAACGCGCCGCCGCACCCCGTCCACCGCGGCCTCTGGTCGTTCGCGCGGGGACACGCGCACCTGCGCCTGGGCCGCGCGGACAGCGCGTCGGCGTACCTGGCGCGCGTGGACTCCCTGGCGGAGCACACGGCGGAGGCGGTGAACTTCCGCGGCCATTCCGCGCGCTCGCTGCTCGGCATCACCGGCCAAATCCTGCGCGCGGAAGTGCTGCGGGCGGAGGGGCGGATGGATGACGCCCTCGCCGCGCTGGAACGGGCCGTGGCGCTGGAGGACGCGCTGGCGTACGACGAGCCGGAGCCCCTTCCCTTTGCCGCGCGCGACTGGCTGGGCGCGGCGCTGCTGGACGCGGGACGCCCGGCGGACGCGGAGCGCGTCTACCGCGCCGCGCTGGACGACCGTCCGCACAACGGCTGGAGCCTGGTCGGACTGGAGCAGGCGCTGCGCGCGCAGGGCAGGACGGCGGATGCGGACGAGGCGCGCGCCCGCTTCAGGCAAGCCTGGGCGCGCTCCGACGTGCATCTTGAAAGCTCACGCTTCTAGAGCATCACGCGCGGGGCGCGGAGGAAAAGATCGAGGACCCGGATGGAGAGCTTCATCCGCGTCCTCGTCTTTTCCTCCCGCCGCCGGCGTCTAACGAAAGGCTTCGCGGCTGGCGGGCCGCAGCAGGAGGCCGACCGCGGCGCCCAGGATCAGCACCATCCCCACCATGAACACCGGTGCGGCGCCGGAGCCTGTCCGCTCCCACGCATCCGCCGCCGAGAGCATCACCACGGCTGCGGCACCCATCAGTGCCCAGAGCGCGCCAAGCACCACGGCCACCCACCACGCCCAGGAGCGCGCCTGCATCAGCCCGTACGCGATCAGGCCGCAGCCGGCCAGGCGAAGCAGGGCGCGCGGAAACTCGTTCGCACCCTGCCAGCCGGCGCTGGACTGCAGCACCAGGGCATTGGCAACCACCATCACGCCGTACGCAACGACGAGCAGCGCGGCAAGGCGGACGGGCTGAGGAAGTGCGTATGTGGGAGCTCGCATCGGAATCGCGGAGGATGGAAGGGACGGAGGCGGGATGATGGATTCTAGATGCCGTCATCCCTCCCGCGCAACGATAAACGAAGAAAAGGCCGCGGACAAAGCTCTCATCCGCGTCCTCTCTGGTTTTCTCCGCGTCCTCCGCGCGACGCCCGCCGTTCAGTACGCACGCGCGTGGACGCCGCGGACCGCGCGGCCGGACGGGTCCGCGTGGGTGGCGAAGGACGCATCCCAGGCCAGCGCCTCGGGGGTGCTGCACGCGACGGAGCGGCCGCCGGGGACGCACTCCGCGCAGCTGTCCAGCGGGAACATCTCGGCGAACATCGCACGGTAGAAGTACGCCTCCCGGGTCATGGGCGGGTTGTGGGGAAAGCGCTCAGCGGCCTGCGCCATCTGCGCGCCGCTCACCTGCGCCTCCGCGTGGGCACGCAGCGAATCGATCCATCCGTATCCCACGCCGTCCGAAAACTGCTCCTTCTGCCGCCACGCCACGGACGCGGGGAGCACGTCCTGAAAGGCCTGGCGCAGCAGGTGCTTCTCCATCCGACCCGGTCCCGCCATCTTCGCCGCCGGATCCAGCTGCATCGCCACATCCACGAACTCGCGGTCCAGAAAGGGGACGCGCGCCTCCACGCCCCACGCGGCCATCGCCTTGTTGGCGCGCAGGCAGTCGTACAGGTGCAGCCGGTCCAGCTTGCGGACGGTCTCCTCGTGGAATGCCCGCGCGTCCGGCGCGCGGTGAAAGTACAGGTATCCGCCGAACAGCTCGTCCGAGCCCTCGCCGCTGAGCACCATGCGAATGCCCGTCGCCCGGATCTGCCGCGCCATCAGGTACACGGGCGTGGCGGCGCGGATGGTGGTGACGTCGTACGTCTCCAGGTGGTGAATGACCTCCGGCAGCGCGTCGATCCCCTCCTGCACCGTAAAGTGCAGCTCGTGGTGCTCCGCGCCGATGTGCGCCGCCACCTCCCGCGCCGCGGCCAGGTCCGGCGCGCCTTCCAGTCCGACCGCGAACGAGTGCAGCGGCTGCCCGAGGCCCGAAAAGCGCCTGGCCAGCGCGGCGATGATGGACGAGTCCAGACCGCCGGAAAGGAGCACGCCGTACGGCACGTCGCACATCAGCTGGCGCTCCACCGCGTCCTCCAGCGCCGCGCGGACGACCGCGGGATCGGCCGGGCCGCCGCGGACCGCCTCGTACTCGCGCCAGGCGCGGACGTACCACGGGCGCGGCTCCGCATCCACCGCGCTGTCCAGCAGGTGCCCGGGCGGAAACTCGCGCACGTCTGGGCAGACGGGGACCAGCGCCTTCATCTCGCTGGCCACGTGCAGCGTGCCGTCCGCGTCGCGCCCCACGTACAGCGGCACGATGCCCAGGTGGTCGCGGGCAACGAGGTAGCGGTCGCGCGCCGCGTCAAAGAGGACGAAGGCGAAGATGCCGTTCAGTTCATCCAGGAAGTCCGCGCCGCGCTCGCGGTACAGCGCCAGGATCACCTCGCAGTCGCTCCGGGTGCGGAAGGAATACGGATGACGGAGCGACGCGCGCAGCTCGCGGTGGTTGTAGATCTCGCCGTTCACGGCCAGCACCTGCGCGCCGTCCGCGCTCAGCAGCGGCTGCGCGCCCGTCGTCACGTCCACGATGGCCAGCCGCTCGTGCGCCAGCACGGCACGGTCGGTGGCGTAGATGCCGGAGCGGTCCGGCCCGCGGTGCCGCTGCAGCCGCGACAGGCGCACGGCCCGGGCACGCAGGGGAGCGGGATCGCTCTGGAGGTCCAGCAGGGCCAGAATGGAGCACATACGCGGTAACTCTCGGCGAAAGAAGGCGGTGCACGGGCACGAAAAAAAGCGGCCCCTCGCGACACGCGAGGGGCC